>CAYHCM010000048.1:0-7078 GCA_964355045.1 uncultured Chitinophaga sp.
TTAAGAAAAGTCCCGTTTTTTAAACCAAACTTTTAAAATCTAACAATACTCACTTTTTGATTATAAATCATTCCGCCATTTTTTACTTTTACCAAATAAATTCCATTAGCGGCATTTAATTCAACAAGGTAATCTGTTTTGGAAACAGATGTTTGAACTAACTTAATAAGGTTTCCCAAAATATCATAAATCGAAATTGAAATATTCTTTTCGGGACCATCAATTTCTATGGTAAAACTACCAGAGTTTGGATTGGGATAAATCCTAAAACCTCCGGGTTTTAAAAGTTTAGAAATACCGAGGGTAATGGTTTTGCATGTTTGGGCGGTGCAGCCAATGCCATCGGTTACGGTAAGGCAAACTCTATGCGGGGTATAGTTTTTTAGAGTATAAGTGTGGGTTGGGTTGGAAGTGGTAAAACTATCGGTATTTGCTATTTTCCACAGGTATTTGGTATAGCCTGCATTGGCTTTTAAATCCAGTTTGTTTCCATTTTGGGTGGTGGTAAAATCAGATTTTGGATTTTCATTAATCGTAACAGCTTTTACTATTGAATCTGAACAGCCGTTGGTAACTAAAGCAACCAAGGTTACATTAAATGTTGTTGTGGTTGATATTTGGAATTTGTGTTTTGGATTTTGTTTAATACTGTTATTTCCATCCCCAAATTTCCAGTTATAGCCCGTGGCATCTTGCGATTTATTTTTAAAAACTGCGCTGTCACTTTCACAAACGTCTGTAGTTTCAAAATCGGCTTTGGATTGGGGTTTTATTGATATCGTTTTTATTATAGTATCGCTGCAGCCATTATCTGAGGACAAGATAAGGGTTGAGGTTTTTGTACCCGGAGTAGCAAATTTATGGGAAGGATTTTCAAGGGTGGAAGCAGCTTCCTTATTAAAATTCCAGTTGAAGTAGGTTATTATGGGCGATGGTGGTTTTGTTCCGGTAAACTGGAATTTGGTGATGGTGCGGCTGCAAGCTAAATCCCAGCTAAAGTCAGCTTTAGGATTAGGAAGAACGGTAACAAATTTGGTTGCGGTGTCTATACAATTTTTATCTGTGGTTGCTGTCAGGCTAACTTTGTAAATGCCGGTTTTTAAATAGCGTTTAGCAATTACATCTTTACCCATGGTAATGCTTTGGTCGCCCAAATCCCATTGATAGCTTATTTTTCCGGTATCTTTTTTAATTATAAAATCAAAGCTATGTTGATTAAAACATTGTGACGTATCATTAATGCTAAAGCCCACCAAAGTTTGAGGATAAACGTGAAAAGTTCTGCTTAATGAATCCATGCATCCTGCCATACTTTTGGATACTAATTTTATGATATAAGTACCCGGCTTAATAAATTTTTTCGTAGCAATACTGTCTGTAATACTTGTGTTGTCTTCAAAATACCAGATGGATTGTTTTCTGTTATCGTCTTTATAGGTGGTAGTTTCTTTAAAGTTGAATACATTGTTTTTTAAGCACAATCCTGTATCCTGAATACTGAAACCTGAAATAATAATTGGGTTTTTTATGGTAATGGTATCACTACTCCAACAGCCTGCGGAGTCTAATACCTTTAACCAAAAGGTTCCTTTATTATATGTTATAATATTGTCTTTTTTACTCCCTGTATTCCATTGGTAGGATAAGTAATTATTGGCAGGAGCTAAAATAGCCGCAAACGAATTGCAAAAAACAGTGTCCCTTCCGAGGTAAGGTTTAGGGTCTTTGATGTAAACGGTTATTTTAATGGTATCAATAATATCCCGATAATAGTTTACAAGGGTTACACTATAATTTCCGGGCTTTTTATAAATATGGAAAATACCTGTTGTTTTTTTCGATATATTATTTACCCCTGATGAAGGGTCTCCAAATAACCATCGCACCGAGTCTTTTGGATAGGAGGGATCGTAGAAAGAAAAAAAGGAAGAATCATTTATGCAATTTCGGGTAACCATAAACGATTTATCCCAAAAATAAGAGGAGATAAAATTGGGTAAACCTGATTTGCAATAAGCCGTACCCAAGTCAATATATTTGCGTTGAAACCTGCAGGCAGCTCCGGCTGAGTCTGGTGCATGGATTACATTTACATATTTATCATTTAATTCAGTATTGTATATTTTATGGTCCGTACCTAATTGCAATGCAGAAGTCCTTAACTGATATTTTAAGGTACTATCAAGAAGAATTTTGGATGCAATAAAAGCTGATTTATTAGTTGCATTGACGTTATATTGAAAAATTTTTTGATAATAAACTGAAGTTAAATACAAAAAATTGCTTTTCGGCGAAAATTCTAATCCGTAGCATGGTTCAGGCGTTATGGATGAAGGTTTGAATCCCCACATATTACTTACCTTACCTGTTGCTGCATCAAAGTCGCCAATGCAAGCAGTATCTTCCCCAGCTAGCCCGCTTAAAGTATTATACGCAATTTTCTTTCCGTTTGGTGATAACTTCAGGTAACCCTTGGCATTAACATTAGTGGTACCTGCCTGTGCTTGTATCATAAACCCCGTTCTGCTTTTTACAGGGTTAATATTTATGCCCGATGACGTTATTAAATAGGCATATATTGTATCGGAATTAAATTTATGAGTAACAATCCAAAAATCTTTTCCGTTTATATGTTTTACACCTGCCAGTTTTTCGCATACAGGTGTTACCAATGACATATTTTTTTTACCTGATACAATATCTCCTCGTCCCGAATTAAGTTTCATGTTCAATATATTATACTTTAAACCATTCGTACCAGCGAATGTATCAGTTGTAAAAATATAATAAATATGTATGCTGTCGGGTTGTGGGATTATTAATGCGGATTGGGTGGATGTCCAAAAAGTCCCTCCTTTATCATATCCGCCTTTCAAACCTGTTCCGTTTGGCATGATAGTATGTGTGCTGTCCCACACAATGATTCCATCGGTATAAAATAATAATTTGCCATTTTTTGTGCTGATTGTGGCACATCCTGCTGTTGCATTTATTCTTCCATTGGTTAATACCGTTGGCTTACCTTTATTAAAATCCAGCCCCGCTTTATAACCAAAGTACCAGATATTGGTTTCCTTTTGAGCAATGCCTAAAAAAGTGTTAAGTAATATAAATATTAAATTTATATATTTCATTAGCTACTCACTTTCTGTTTTTTTCAAAGATAATGTGATTGAACATAATAAAGTAATTTAAAAGAAATTCTCACTAATTTATACTTATTAGTGAGAATCAAACTAATCATTCTTAATATAGTGTAATGGTAAAACTAATATTAGTACCAGGTCCACAAGAAAGAGTCGTATTTGGAGTTACCGTAATATTGTCTAATGGTGTGCATGCGCCGGGACAACAAGGATTACTGCTACAATAGCCTGTAACAATATTGGAAATAGTACCACCGGCAGAGGTAAATGTTATAACGTTACAATTAGGAACTATATCTATAAAGTCAATTGAATTTACAGGCCCCAATGTACAACCAACTCCAGTAGTGCCGGGAACAGCGGTGTATTGAAAGAGAATAGCACCTCCTAAATCTCTAAAAGTTATTATAATATCACAATCAGTAGTGTTATAAACATCAGCTTTAAAAAATTGTGCTGAAGCAGAATTAGAAATAGCCATAAAGGCAAAAAGCGAAGAAATAATTAATAATTTTTTCATATATTTTTTTTTTATTCCTCAAACCTAACAGTATTAATTTTTATAAACCTAATTTTTACCCTCAAAATAGTACCAATGTGCTATTAAAATAGCACCTCGGTACTATATAATCAAGGTATAAACAAAGCATGTTCGGTAACATAATTCATTATACCGGCAATATTATGTACCTCCATTTTTTTCATAATATGGATCCGGTGACTTCTTACAGTAAAGTATGAACGAACCAATTCTTTAGCTATTTGTTTTGCACTACGGCCTTTACACAAAAGTTTTATAATCTCTATTTCACGAGGGGTAAAGTTAGGCTCATTATTCGTTTCATGTTGCCCTGTGGCTATTTTGTTTTTATGGTTTTGCCAAATTTCAAATACTTCCGGGGTAAAATATCTATTGCTTATGGATAAATGAGTCAGTGCCTTTTGAATCTCATATTTATCGGCACTTTTTAGTATATACCCTTCTACACCCAGTTCTATTAATTTTATAATTTGTCCCCTTTCTTTAAACGAGGAACACATAATAATTTTGGTATTCTTATACAGCATTTTAATTTGACGTGCCACTTCTATCCCGTCCATCACCTTCATGGCAATATCTAATAGTACGACATCAAAATGCCGTTCTTCCAATTTTTTAAGGGCTTCCTCTCCGTTCTCTGCTTCATCACAAAATTTTACATCAGCTATTGACAACAAAATTTTCATAATTCCTTCTCTCACCAATGAATGGTCATCCACTATAAGTATGCTTGTCATTTTGCCCATGCTATTTATAATTTAATATTTAGGGATAAATTAAACTCATTATCTCCATTTATATTTATCAGGCCTTTTATTATGGCTGCGCGGGTTTTTATATTTTTTAGCCCATTTCCTTCTGTTTTTGCCTTGTCATTAAAGCCGTGTCCGTTATCGTAATAGGTAAAATCCAATTCATTTTTTTTTGAATTATAATAAAGTTCTATGCCTAACTCATTGGCACCGCTATGATTTATAGTATTCTGAATTAATTCGAGTATTATACTATAAAGGTGGTTTTCTATCATTGTACCAAATGTTTTATGAAACGTATTATCGGTAAAGTGAATAGTAATTCCCTGAGGAGGATTGGCTATTAATTTTTCGATGGTATAAACTAATCCAAATGTGTTTATCGTTTCGGGCATCATATCGTTTGCAATGTCGCGCATAGTGTCCATGGCAATCGCTGCTTTTCGTTTGGCATTTTCTTTATTTAGCATACCTGATGGTGGATTAGTTAGCGATATGTCGTCAATAGTATAAATAATATCGGCCAATAGTGTTCCCATTCTGTCGTGTAAATCTCTGGCTATTCTTCCCCGTTCGTTTTGCTGGCTAATCAGTAAGTAATTAATGGATTCGTTTTTCTGCTGCCTTAGTTTTTTATTAAATACATAAAATAGCACAAATAACATTAGGACCATTGCCACAAGGACAAGAGTAAAATTAATGACCAAATTTACATTTATATCTGAACTCGTCTGCATAAAAAACTAACGCCATACAATATATTACACAAAATATTAGCTACTCCATTTATGATGGTAAACGCCTCTGCAAATTGATTATTATTGAGACTGAGAATAGAAATACTGGAACAAACATAGATAACGAATACAAATGTATAATAGACCATTTTGGCCGATGCTATCCAGAATATAGGATTACTTGGAGGACTTATATTTTCTAATAGTGTAGTAATAACATAGAAGCTAAGGATAATAAAATAGAGGAACAAAGTTCTAAAAAAGGTGTCGGAAGAATAAAGAGAGGAATGCAAAAACCACGAATCAATAGCATCAAATATAATGAAACCGAAAATGGCAAATGTTACTATTTGCAGCCAACGGGGATAGGAACGATGTTGATTAAAGAACCAGGCGAAAAATAAAAAATCACAAATGAAAAACAGTTTGAACATCCAATGATTATTTATACTATTGAAGGCTAAAATATCTGAAACAGCCTCAAAAACAACTGAAAAAATAATAAACCCCAAAAAATAGGTTTGAAGTTTACCATTGCGGTAATAGAAAAACAGCCCTGCAATAAGCGGAAATAAAAGGGATGAAATACTTAATAAGTCGAAAAACATTAGGAATTTAAAGTGTTGGTTATACCACATCTTGGCGGACACGGCTTACCTAACTCAGCCAATATTCCTTGATCCAAATCGTCTTCGTTGGCATCTGCTCCGCAAATTACCAATTGAGGGTTTCCTTCGTCATCTTCCCCAAAATAAATGCGGATACCAACACAGTCATCCTGTGCCAAAATATCTGAAATAGCAGTTTTGCCATAAAAAAATCCTTTGATGGCTGATGCTGAATGTGTGTTCCTGTAATTAGCCGTTAGAGCAGATGCATCAATTAGGCTAATGCTGTGATCTTCGTTTCCTGTGAATGACATAATTTTTTTCTTTAATTTTTTTACAATTATAATTTTTTTTCTATCCCGTCTTATTTTTTAATATTCATTATCAAATTAATAGGAAAAAGGTATGATAAAACGCGATTAAATATTCGGAATAAGTAGTACCAAAGTACTATAAAATTATAAAAAAGCCTCAAGGTTTTATTTTTATTATTTTTTGATGCTCAAACCAACTGAACCCATTATTCTTTTATTCCAAACTACCGTGGCATTAATAATTTTTCTCACCAACCCCGGCCCTTCATAAATAACCGCGGTATAAATTTGTACAGCCGTAGCACCCAATTTTATTTTATCCAAAGCATCCTGAGCTGAATGAATTCCCCCAACTCCCATAATAGGTACTTTATTTTGAAGCCTGTCTGCTAAGTATTTAAAAACCCCGCAAACGCAGTCTGGCTATAATTTTTAATAATTCAGCAACTTCCCATTTTTAATAAAATAAATTACTAAGTTATTGGCAATTATTTTATAAGCAATAACCCATATTTTATTAAATGTAGCACATTGTAAATTTTTGATTTTCCAGTTTGGGTATTTACAAATTGAATAAGCTGCTGGTGTTTCAGCAATTAAGTCTATAAATTCAAACATTTTTTTAGAGTACTTTCTTCCTGTTTCGGGCATAAGAACAACTTCTGAAATATAATCGGTTATTGAATTAATAGAGTTTATTGCAGAAGGTTTGTAAATTATTTTCATTTTATTTTACTCTTTTCATCGTATTTTTTTTCCAAATCGGCCATGAATAGTTTCTTGAACTCTTCTGATGAAATACAATCACTCAAATCCTCGTCTTCGGCCACAAATGCTGACATATCATCATTTGTCGTTATAGGGCTTAGTTCGCTTTTCTTTGAATTTATTTTCACATAATCCAATTCCTTAAGATAGGAAATAAACGAATCGGCTTTTTCGTCCCTTACATTTAGTTCGATAATCATAATACAAATATA
>CAYHCM010000048.1:7178-24061 GCA_964355045.1 uncultured Chitinophaga sp.
ACGAATCGGCTTTTTCGTCCCTTACATTTAGTTCGATAATCATAATACAAATATAATCTTTATGGGTAAAATAATAAGGGGTTATTTTTTGGTTTATTCAAAATACCTCTCTGCCAGCCCATCTTGCCAATTAACAGATAGCCTTAACAATCCTCTTCACCAACCCCGGCCCCTCATAAATAAACCCGGTATAAATCTGAACCGCCGATGCCCCAAGATTAATTTTATCCAAAGCATCTTGGCCTGAATGAATTCCTCCAACCCCCATTATCGGAACTCTATTTCGAAGTCGGTCAGCTAAATATATCAAAACCTCATCAGATGCTTTTTTTAAAGGTTTTCCGCTGAGACCGCCATTTCCAATTTTTGATAATTCAATATCTGAAGTTGCTAATCCTTCTCTGGTAATGCTTGTATTTGTAACCACCAATCCATCCAGATTTATTTCTAAAGCCAAATCAATAATATCATCCAACTGGCTGTGGGTAAGATCCGGGGCTATTTTTATAAATATGGGTTTTGAAATTTGGCCTTCATCAATGTATAATTTTCTAAGATCTTGTAATCCAGTCAGTATTTTTTTTAAGGCGGGTTTTTCCTGCAGTTCACGCAATCCCGGTGTATTTGGCGAACTGACATTGACTACAAAATAATGGACATAGTTATAAAGTTTTTCAAAACAATACGCATAATCGCTAAAGGCTTCCTCGTTGGCTGTGACTTTATTTTTCCCGATATTTCCGCCAATTATAAGCCTGGATTTTACTTTTTTTAATCGCTCCACTGCAGCATCCACGCCTTCATTATTAAAACCCATTCTGTTAATTAATGCCTCATCTTTTGGCAATCTGAAAAGTCGGGGTTTTTCATTACCCGCCTGAGGTTTTGGGGTTAATGTCCCAATTTCAATAAATCCAAAACCAAGGCTTTCCAATACATCAATATATTTGGCATCCTTATCAAAACCGGCTGCGAGGCCCACTCCGTTTTTAAAAGTAATACCGGCTATTTTGACTTTTGTTTTTTCTGATTCATAACAAAATAATTTTCTGAGAAACCATTTCCCTCCTGGTAATTTATGAACCAAAGTAAGCAAACCCATGGTAATGGAATGGGCCTTTTCGGGCGACCATAAAAATAAAATGGACTTGATTAATTTGTACATGAAATCGTTTGCAAAAATACTTGAACCATTGTTCAACTTTTCCAAAGTTTAAAACTTTGGAAAAGTTTATTAAAAATAATTTAGAAGCATTCTATCTTTTTATGAGTTTAAGATAGATTGCACATGTTGTAAAACCTTAGTAGAATCCACGCATTTACACCAACCAAGCATATTACCTTATTTATTAAACAAATAAGGTAATTGGGTTAAGTATTTATTCAAATATTTTTTATGAAGGTTTTTAATAACTATAGAAATATTTCGAGAAATTGCACAATTTGTCATACATCACTATTTATTAATTTCTCCAAAATCAATCCTAAAAGTTAAATTCGCGGATGTTTTTAAATAACCTTTTCTTTTGATGAATTTAAAATCTAAATCTGAGGTGTCAAGACAAAAATCTAAAATCATAAATCTAAAATCATAAATAAGCATGGGTGCATTATCTTTTCTTCTAAAATCTTCGATAGGCAAAAAAATAGTTATGGGCCTTACCGGGTTATTTCTAATAATTTTTCTTGTTGTTCATTGCAGTGTTAATTCGTTAATTTTTATGAATGATAGCGGTGTGTTGTTTAATGAAGTGGCCGAATTTATGGGAGGTAATGTATTAATCCGAACCATGGAAATAGTTTTATTCGCAGGCATACTTTTGCACATTTTGCAAGGTTTATATTTGGTGTTTGAAAACAGGAGGGCACGGCCGGTTGGCTATTCGATAGATAACGGAACTACCAGTAGTAAATGGTATTCACGCTCCATGGGACTATTAGGCACTTTGCTTATGATTTTTTTGATTATTCATCTAAGCCAATTTTGGTACGTAAGCCGCCTTACTGATAAAATTACCGGAGGCACATCCACTCTTTTTGAAGAAATGAAATTAGTGTTTGCTAATTTATGGATAGTAGTTTTTTATGTTTTGGGTATGATTTCATTATCTTATCATTTAATGCACGGTTTTCAATCAGCTTTTCAAACCATGGGTTGGAACCATAAAAAATATACTCCGGCAGTAAAAATGATAGGATTTTGGTTTAGTATATTTGTGCCCTTACTTTTTTCATTAATGCCGGTTGCGATGTATTTGGGGTGGATAAAGTAATTTTAAACAAGTCAATTTGAAAATGAGTAATTAAAAACAATTTAACATTCAAAAAAATGTCAATAAATTCAAATATTCCTGAAGGTCAACTTGAAGAAAAATGGACCAAATATAAAAGTACTGTGCCTTTGGTTAATCCAGCCAATAAACGAAACCTTGAAATATTGGTAGTAGGTAGCGGCCTTGCAGGTGCTGCCGCGGCTGCATCCTTAGCCGAATTGGGTTATAAAGTAAAATGCTTTTGCTTTCAGGATAGTCCCCGCAGGGCACATTCCATATCCGCTCAGGGTGGAATAAATGCTGCTAAAAATTATCAAAATGACGGCGACAGCATTTACCGTTTATTTTATGATACCATAAAAGGTGGAGATTACCGTGCCCGTGAGGCCAACGTATATCGTTTGGCTGAAATTAGTCCAAATATAATTGACCAATGCGTGGCTCAGGGAGTTCCGTTTGCCCGCGAATATGGAGGCATGCTTAGCAACCGTTCCTTTGGTGGAACTCAGGTTCAGCGTACCTTTTATGCGGCCGGACAAACCGGACAACAATTATTGTTGGGAGCCTATAGCGCTTTGGAACGACAAGTAGGAATGGGATCGGTACAAATGCTTTCACGCCATGAAATGTTGGAAGTGGTAGTAATTGATGGCAAAGCTCGTGGAATTATTGCCCGTGATTTGATTACCGGTGAATTGGAACGCCATTTTGGACATGCAGTTTTACTTTGTACCGGTGGATATGGCAACGTATTTTTTTTAAGCACCAACGCCATGGGCTGCAATGTAACTGCTATTTGGAAGGCTCATAAAAAAGGAGCTTATTTTGGTAATCCATGCTTTACACAAATTCATCCAACGTGTATTCCATTTAGTGGACACAACCAGAGTAAATTAACCTTGATGAGTGAATCATTAAGAAATGACGGAAGAATATGGGTTCCTATAAAAAAGGGAGATGACCGCAATCCAATAGACATACCTGAAGAAGAACGGGATTATTATTTAGAGAGACGATATCCAGCGTTTGGTAATTTGGTTCCGCGAGATGTTGCCAGCCGTGCTGCCAAAGAAAGATGTGATGCAGGATTTGGTGTAGGCACATCTAAAATGGCCGTTTATCTTGATTTTAAATTTAATATGATGCGATATGGCAAAGTAGAAGCTACTAAAAATAGATTTACAGATGCATCAGATGCCACAATTTTAAATTTAGGAAGAGAAGTTATAAAGGAAAAATATGGCAACTTGTTTGATATGTACAAGCAAATAACCGGAGAAGATCCTTATGAAATACCAATGAGAATTTACCCTGCATCTCACTATACGATGGGCGGTTTGTGGGTTGATTATAATTTAATGACCACCGTTCCTGGAATGTATTGTTTGGGCGAAGCCAATTTCTCAGACCATGGCGCCAACCGTCTCGGAGCATCTGCATTGATGCAAGGATTGGCCGATGGATACTTTGTAATTCCCTATACTATCGGAGCCTATTTATCAAAAGAAATTGCGACCAAAGCTATTTCAACTGATCATGAAGCATTCGTGGAAGCTGAAAATGCAGCGAAGGAAAAAATAAATAAATTATTAACGATTAACGGCTCTAAAACGGTTGATTATTTTCATAAAAAATTAGGGAAGGTAATGTGGGATAAATGCGGGATGGCCCGAAATGCGGAAGGTTTGAAGGAAGCCATAAGTGAGATACAGACTATTCGCGAAGAGTTCTGGAAAGATGTACGAGTTCCCGGAACTGCAGATGATTTAAATCCTGAATTGGAAAAAGCCGGACGTGTGGCCGATTTTCTTGAATTAGGCGAATTGATGTGTATGGATGCCTTGGAACGAAACGAAAGTTGTGGCGGTCATTTCCGGGAGGAGTCACAAACTGAGGAAGGAGAAGCTTTGCGGGATGATGAAAATTATGCATATGTTTCGGCCTGGGAATTCATGGAAAATAACTGGAATCTGCATAAGGAAGAACTGAAATTTGAAAATATTAAAATTGCACAGAGGAGTTATAAATAGTAGAAAGATTTTGAGATGTGAGTACAGAGAAATGGGATGGAAATTTGAAATTTGAAAATATAAATTTGAAAATGAGAGAATTTGAAAATTTGAAAATGACGAACCGAATCCTGTCGGCTGCAGTCCCCCTTTGAAGGGGGTTGGGGGATGTATTTTTATACAAGAAATGAAACAAATTTTAAAAATAAAACTGATTTTTCGGGTGAGATTCCCCCTTTAAAAGGGGACCAGGGGGATTTTTTTTAACAATAAATCAATTTAACAACATAGCAATTTAGCAATAAAAATGAGCGGTAATATGAATTTGACCCTAAAAATATGGCGTCAGAAAAACACAAAAACAAAAGGCAAATTAATTGACTACAAAGTAAATGATGTATCGCCCGATATGTCGTTTTTGGAAATGTTTGATGTGCTTAATGATAACCTTATTATTAAAGGTGAAGAACCCATTGCCTTCGACCACGATTGCCGCGAAGGGATTTGCGGTGCATGCAGTATGCATATCAACGGCCGACCCCATGGCCCTAAGGCAGCCATTACCACATGTCAACTCCACATGCGAAGTTTTAAGGATGGCGATACCATTGTGGTTGAACCTTGGAGGGCATCGGCTTTTCCGGTCATAAAAGATTTAATAGTGGACCGTTCAGCGTTCGACCGCATCATAGCGGCAGGAGGCTTTGTATCAGTAAATACAGGTAATGCACAGGATGGCAACACACTTCCCATTCCTAAAACCGATGCAGATTTGGCTTTCGCTGCCGCAGCTTGCATTGGTTGTGGAGCTTGTGTTGCAGCCTGCAAAAATGCATCTGCGATGTTGTTTGTTTCTGCCAAAGTAAACCAATTAGCCCATTTACCTCAAGGCCAGCCCGAACGCATGGAACGGGTAAGGGCAATGGTGATGCAGATGGATAAGGAAGGATTTGGAGCCTGCACCAATACCGGAGCATGCAGTGCCGAATGCCCAAAAGAAATTTCGTTAACCAATATTGCTGCTATGAACCGGGATTATTTGAAGGCCAATTTGGTGGATACGGAAGGATGATCTGATTTTTGTTATCAGAAAAATACGCATAAGGAATATGTTTTAGTCCAAAATTACCTGCAAAATAGGTGAATTAAACCGCTACTCTATAATTCCTTATTAATTCAAATTGTATATTAATATTCAGACTGTTAAAGAAATTAGAATAGTTGTAGCTGCTCACGGTAATTAAAAATGCATCTGTCAGTGGAAAAATAATTTTCGGAGTCCAAATTCTCCCTTTTATAAGGGGTTAGGGAGATTTTTTTATCTTCTATCAAAAATCATCAATTTCAAAATACACTTTTTTTATTATAATTTGCCATGCTGAGCATTAGCGGATAATTTAATAATAGAATAAATTGACATTACCTATCAATATAGAAGATTTGCTTTCAGCCAAAACGATTGAATCCGACCGTATCGAGTTCAAAGAAGGCTGGAATCCGGATACTGTTTATCGTAGCATTTGTGCCTTCGCCAACGACTTTGATAATATTGGTGCAGGGTATGTTTTGCTTGGCGTTGCCGAAAATCCATTAACAAATACTGCTCTTCGCCCTGTTAAAGGTCTTACCACCAAACAAATTGGAGATATTCAAAAAGAGATGATTGGTTTTAATAATTTATTAAAGCCTTTCTATGCACCACGACTGTTTATTGAGGAAGTGGATGACCGACAAATAATAGTACTTTGGGTAAACGGAGGAAGTGAAAGACCTTACGAAGTGCCTGAAACAATTACCTCAAAACATAAAACATGGAAATACTTTATCCGTAAATATGCAAGTTCTATTGAAGCCAAGGGGGCTGAAAAACAAGAATTAATTTCATTATCTAATAATATTCCTTTTGACGATAGGGTAAATACTAGGGCACAGATATCAGATATTTCAATGCTTAGGTTACAAGATTACCTTCGTAAAGTGAACAGTAAACTTGCTAATGAGGTAGGGGAACGAAGTAATACTGAAATTTTAAATCAGATGGCACTTGTTTCCGGACCAAATGAAAATATCTTTCCCCGCAATGTTGCACTCATGCTCTTTACCGAGGCACCCCATCACTATTTTCCTTACACTTGGGTTGAAATTATAAATTTTCCAAAGGGCGTAGGAGCTAAAGAATTTACTGAGAAAAAAATTGAAGGTCCGGTGCATCAGCAAATTATTGATACACTAAGTTGGTTGCAAACCAATTTTTTGCAGCAACAGGTTACAAAGTTGCCGTATCAGGCAGAAGCCGTAAGAACATGGAATTATCCATATTCTGCTTTGGAAGAAGCAGTAGCCAATTGCTTGTATCATCGCAATTATCAGGAACGCGAACCGGTTAAAATTCGGGTTGAGCCTAATTCTATAGTGATATACAATTGCGGAGGCCCCGATAGGTCAATTAAACGAGAAGACTTGGCCTCCGGAATAGCCATTCCCAAAAGATACCGCAACAGACGATTGGGTGATTTTTTGAAGGAACTGAAATTGACAGAAGGCCATGCCACCGGGATTCCTGCTATTAGAAAAGCCATGCTACAAAATGGCTCTCCGGAACCGGTGTTTGATTTTGATGAAGAACGGACTTGGTTTCAGATATCGCTGCCAGTGCATAATTTATTCAGACCAATTCAAACTCTGACATTGGACTTGAATGTCGTAAAATGGGATATTATAGGAGTTGACCGGATAGTTAACGAAATACTTGAAAATGTAAGCGTTATTCCGTCTGGAAATTTAACTGAAGTATTAGCTGGTGGTATAGCTGGTGGTATAGCTGAGAACATAGATGTTGCCATAGCTGATTACGTTCAAAGTATTGAATTACAACTAAATGGAATAATTACCCAAGTGGATAGTACTACTGCTAGTGGTATAGCTAGTGGTATAGCTGGAGGTATAGATAATAAATGGCAAGAAGTATTAAAGATGGTAAAAAAACCGATGAGTAGGGCAATGATATTGAAGGATCTGAATTTGAGTAACCATGCCAAGAATTTTGAAAATTATATACAGCCCTTGGTAGCCCTTAACTGGCTTACAATGACTATCCCCAACAAACCCACCAGCCCCAAACAGCAATACCTTACTACCTTAAAAGGAAGGTTGATATTGGAATTTTTAAAATTCAGGAAGAAATGACGCTTAGTAAAATTTATATTATAACAATTATTTTGGTTTCGATTTTTTCCAGGATTATTTCTAAAAGTTCCATCTAGCTTAATCTGATTTTTAATAAAGAAAAACCTAAATTCAGCAGAGGCAAGATGTATTTTTCCCATTCCTTTTGAAAATATATTACTTATTTTAAGATATCTAAAAGTATCATTTATTACTTAAATCCACGAAATTTTATAATAGAAATCTGATGAAATCCCCGGTAATCGTTGCCTTTCTTTTAACACTTCTTTTCTTTGGATGCCGATCTGAGCCTGACCCGCAGGTTTCTTTTTATTATTGGAAAACCGTTTTTAAACTCTCAAATTTTGAAATAAAAACTCTAAAAGAGAATGCTGTAACCAAACTTTATATCCGGTATTTTGATATTTCTTTAAATCAGGAAAATAAAAAACCTTTTCCCGAAAGTCCTGTTGTTTTTAAAAATGAAATTGGAAATTATATAATTGTTCCGGTAGTTTATATAAAAAATGAAGTGTTCCTGAACACCGAAACCAACCTTTCTGATTTGGCAATAAAAACCAACAATTACATCGAACAAATAAATAAACATTTGGGAATCCATAGCCCTGAAATTCAAATTGACTGCGATTGGACTTTATCAAGCCGCGATAAATATATGACGTTTATTAATATTTTAAAAAAAGAAAGTAAAAAAATCTTGTCGGCTACCATCCGCTTGCACCAGGTAAAATACTCCCGGCAAACCAAAGTTCCGGAGGTGGATTATGGCGTGCTTATGTATTACAATATGGGTAAACTGGCCGCCGACAATCACAATTCAATTTATGAACGAAGCATCGCTTTAAAATATTTAAGTCAGTTAAAATCCTATCCTCTTCCGCTGAGAATAGCTTTGCCGATTTATTCATGGGGAGTGCATATCCGTGACAAACGAGTTGTTAAAGTGATAAGTAAAATTAATAGTGAGAATTTTGCAGAAGACACTAATTTTGTTTCGAATGGAAATAGTGTTTTTGTAAAAAATCCGAACCTTAAATTTGGACAATATTTTAAAAAAGGGGATCAAATTAAAATTGAAAATGTAACTGCGCATCAGTTGATGGAAATGGAAAATGATCTAAACAAAAACTTTAAAAAACGCCCGACAGAAATAATATTTTACGACCTCGATTCCATTAATTTATCCCGGTATGATAAAAAAATATATCAAAAAATGGCTCATAGTTTTTAGTATTATTTTGGGAACCATTGGAATTATCCTGGCCTGTGGCGGGGGTGACCCGGACCCCGACCAATCCAATTTTACCCCCGAAACCTTTGTGGATAGCAAGTTTTCCGCATTGTTTTATTCCACCAATCAGGCCTTTTACAATTCCGGACTTTTTGAACCGGAAGGCTATAATTCGAGGTTTAATGAAACCATTTTAAAAGAATGGAAGGTTTACCTTAAAAATAATGTCAGTGATGAGGATATATATGATTTGTTTTTCGGCAATGCCGGTGCAACCGAAATAGATTCCCTCTACGCTTTTTATACAAATGGAACACGAAACAGAATGGTTGATTATTGGGCCCGCCGGCTAAATTTGAGCAATCCGGTGGTCAAAAATTTTATAGAATTTTTAAGCTATGCCAAAAAGGTAGAGGCCAGTTCTGTTTTTAAATGCGAATCATCATGGTCATACGAAACGTGTCTTCCTTCTTCAGATTTACAACCGGAATTCATACAGGAATTAAAACAAAAATTTGAAAACACAAACGACCCGTTTCTTAAAAACAGGTATTGGTTCCAAACCGTCAAAGCGTATTTTTACAGTACCCAAAAGGAAGAAACCACCGCATATTTCGAAGAAACAAAACAGAAAGTTCCTCATAATTTATTGTATTACCGGGCAATGTGCTATGCAGCCGGGGTTTACCATAAAGCCCACCGATTCAGCGAAGCCAATTATTTATACTCCCTTGTTTTTAGCGAATGTGATGAACTGAAATGCGATGCCATATTTGGGTTTCACCCCTATGAAGAAGATGATTGGCAGGCCTCATTGGAATTAGCCAAAACTACTGAAGAGAAAACTGCCTTATGGGCCATGTTTGGTTATTATACCGATGAAGCAAGAGCAATTCAGGAAATTTATGCCATCGCTCCGGGCAGTCCTTACCTCGATTTTCTTTTATCTCGGTTAATTAATAAGGAAGAAAATCGTATGTATAATGAAATGACCTATACTTCTCAACCGATGGTGACATGGGAAGATTATAAAAACAGATTGGCCGAAATCAGGAATTGGGAAGTAACAGAACTGGTAGATTCAATAGCAAAAAGCGGAAATACCAAATCCCAGCATCTGTGGTTTATGGCTTCAGGCTACCTTCAAATCTTTAATGCCAACTATAAGGAAGCCGAACGGCTTTTTAATAAAGTAGAACAAACCGTAAAACTCAGTTCCCTGGCACAAAAGCAAATCCGCCTTTTGCGTTTCATGAATACCCTCAGCAGTTTGGATTCCATTGGCCCCCGCGAAGAAGTTATACTATATCCCGACCTGAAATGGCTCTATGAAGAATGTCCGAAAGCCGACTCCGGAGGCTTAAATGTTTTCAGACATTATACGGCTGAAAATTGGAGTAAAATCTGTATTTCTTATCTGTACCGGGTGAAGGATAATAAAATCATGCGTGAATTATTTAACCGTACCGATGAGATTTATCAAGATGATTCTGATATTATGGCCATGCGAAATTTTCTTACAAAAACCAATAAAACCCCTTTTGAAATTTTGGCCGCCAAGCTCTACTATTTAAGTGTGGACGACATTGACGAATTCAGGGCTATACACCTGGGATATGAAAACCGCATGGATGAAGCCATTAAAATTTTAGAAAAATTACCTTCCGATTATAACCCGGAATTTCAGGGGGATCCTTTTCTTGGAAATATTCAGGATTGCCATGACTGCGACCACAATGCATGCCAAAAAACAAAATATAGCCGGCTTACATTTTTACATAAAATAAAAGAACTTGAAGAAAACATAAAACACAAAGACCATGTGTTTGATAATGCTTTATTGTGCGGAAATGCCTTTTATAATATGAGTGAATACGGAAACGGACGGGTTTATTATCAGGGCGATATTGTTGGCGGATATTTTTATGATGCATCCTATATTCCGCAACCTTTTAAAAAATTGCTTTTAGGTACAACCGTTGCCAAATCCTATTATCAACTGGCCTTGAAAAATGCCGCTACCAATGAGCAACGAGCAAAATGCTGGTTTATGCTGGCCAAATGCGAACGAAATGATTTTTATAATACTACTCAATATTTTGAAACAAATTCAGAAAATAACAATCCCGAAGGCAAAGATTTTTTGGCATGGGAAGGTTTCAAAATGTTGAGGGAAAAGTATTCCAAAACCAAATATTACAGGGAGGCCATAGCCGAATGTGGTTATTTTAGTACCTATGTAAAACAAAGCCGAAGGAAAAAATAAAATTGGAATATTATAATATTTTGTAGAGAAAAGGCAATGCCTTTTCTCACTGTGAATCAATTATTTTACTGTTAATTTGTATAAAGATTTATCATGACTGAAATATTTATTAATGAGCATACCGAACAAGGTAAGGCGCTACCGGGTTTAATAAAAACATTTCCTGAAAAAATTGTTACAGTTATTGATGAGGAAGATTTGAGCAACTGTGTTACTTCAGAAGAATTTGGAGAATTATTGATAAATGATTTAAAAAAGAGATATGAAGAAAACTTGAGCGACTGTATTACCCTTGAAGAATTTGGAGAAAAATTAAGAACTGAGGTTAAAAAAAGGTTAGAAACCAAAAAGAACGTTTTGAACATATAATTTCAAGAATAATACTGATATTGCATATCAAAAATGACAAGCTTATAAATTATTACAATGTTAAATTCACTTATCAAGTTAAAACCTTTTGTTTAAAATTTATGAAAATAATCAATCAGAATTTCCCTATGGTAATCGTCTTATTGTTTTTGTCTCTCAACTGCAAACTTTCTTATGCCCAGGAACCCAATATTTTCTACTCCCAACCGGATGAAATAAAACAGTTTTTATCCAAAAAATATAAAAAAATAGAAATCGAAATTGTAAAATACCGGGGAACCGGAGCAGACAGAATAAGGGTTCCTATGAAATCTGCGTTCCGTACCATTGAATTTATAGGTGATACTTCCTGCATTATTATTGATAAATCGAAGGATGATGAAAGCGATACCACCATTTACCGCTATGATAAATGCGGGAAATTAATTCTTAAAAAAGGCCATTTGGCTTATTCGAAGTATAAGAACCGTTATAAAAGTTGCAAACTTATAAGTCGTGAAATTAACGAAACCGAGGTTGAATCATCAGGCGTTACCCATACCTGGAATCTTATGCGTTTTGCTTATGATAAAGCCGGAAAACTTGAAAAGGAATTGATTTACGATTTTGAAGATACCACCATTCTTAAATATTCGAATGAATACACCTATTCCAAAAATTTAAGTGATTCGATAAAAGAATATTATTACGATGAAGATGGAGTAAAACAAGTAAACCGGTTTACAAAATACTATTATAGCTCGCACCTCGACAGCATTCATTATTATAATTTCGAATTTTATTTAATTGATAAAACGGATTATAAATACAATGCTTCCGGAAAGTTAATTACCATAATCAGAGGCGGGAATGAATTCTTTAATTATTCATATAATGCAGATAATGATCCTGAAATAATTTTAGAGGAGTCTGGATTCAAAGAGTATTTGATAAAATATTTTGAATAATTTTTTACAAACAATATGGTTTAAAAACTAAAATAAAATCAGAAGTCACTCAAGTAATATTTTGATTTTAATTAAAACTTTCTTTTTTAAAAGTTCACCTTCCGCTTACCTTTGCGCCCTATAAATAAAAAATGCAATTTCATAAATTATCCTTTCTGATTCTTACAAGTTTGAGCTTAAATTCATTTGCTCAAACCGCCGATACGCTTCACTTTAAAGCTGAAACCCATTTTAAAAATATTAAACAATTAACCTTTGGCGGCGATAATGCTGAAGCCTACTTTAGCCCTAACGGAAAGTATATTGTTTTTCAAAAAACAAGTCCTAAGGAAGGGATTCCCTGTGACCAGATTTATTGCGGAAAGCTTCCCAAAAAGAAAAATCAAAAGTTTAAATATAAATTGGTAAGTACCGGCAAAGGCCGCACTACCTGTGCGTATTTTATGCCCGACAACAAACATATTTTATATGCCTCTACCCATTTGGCCGACACATCTTGCCCGCCGGTTCCCGACCGTTCAGTTATAAAAAAATACGTTTGGCCATTGTATGAAGGTTTCGATATTTTTATCGCGGATTTGGACGGCAAAATAACGAAGCAGCTTACTAATTCGCCCGGCTATGATGCCGAGGCGACCGTTTCGCCCAAAGGCGATAAAATAATTTTTACAAGCACCCGAAATGGCGATATTGACTTGTATGTGATGGATATGGATGGTAGCAATGTAAAGCAAATTACAAATGATTTAGGCTATGATGGTGGTGCCTGGTTTAGCCCTGATGGTACCAAAATAGTTTGGCGTGCCTCGCGACCAACGAGCGAAGAAGAAGTAAAAGAATATAAAGACTTACTGGCAAAGGGGCTGGTAGCTCCTACTAAAATGGAAGTATTTACGGCCAATGCCGATGGAAGCGATGTAAAACAAATAACCAATTTGGGCAATGCCAACTGGGCGCCCAACTTTGACCATACCGGCAAACGAATTATTTTTGCCTCCAATCATGAATACAAACGGGGTTTCCCTTTTAATCTTTACATGATAAATTTGGATGGAACTGGCTTGGTAAAACTTAGCCGCGACAATGGATTTGATGCCTTCCCTATGTTTTCGCCAAATGGAAAAAAATTAATCTTTAGCTCTAATAGAAATAACGGAGAAACCCGGGATACAAATTTGTTTATTGTGGATTGGGTGGAGTGAGTTATTAGTTTCGTGTATGCTAAAGGTTCTTTATGTGATTAGTAATTTATCCCTTATTATAAAATTTATAAACCAAACCCAATTGCATCATACTGCTTTTATTAGTAAAAATATGCAGGTCACCCGCAAAGCCAACGTTTAAAAACTTGGTTGTTTGCCGAAATGGAAAAGAAGTTAAATTTATATTGATACCAAACTTACTTGATTTTTTTACTTCCCTAATTATATCTTTTTTAAAATCCCTTTCGCTTGGATAATTTAACATTAATCTTCCATAATCAAGACGATAAACATAACCAGCCGAAAAATTAATTTTTGGTTTTTTTATAAAATAGTAATTAGAACCAAACAATACATATTCATTTCTTGATTCTAAATACTCAGTAAATTCAAGGCTTGCTTCTCCGTATTTTTCAAATTGACTTGGCAAGAATTGCATCATGTGTGAATGATTTTTATTAAACCACTTTATTTCCATCCCTAACACCTTTGATGGGGTTTTAAACTCCTGATAATATGAGCCCAAAAAACTAAACTGAAAATATTTATTACTATTCTTCGTATTTTGAGAATAACCTTGAAATCCAGCGATGAGGATAAATAGAGTTACCAAATAGTTAAGCTTTTTCATTTTTTTTAAATTTAAATTTATACAATAAACCCATATGAATAATATTGGAACCTCTAGTGACCAAAACGATATTAGTAGATAACCCAAAATTTCTAACCACTTTCTTTTTTAAAGGGAAAAACTGACAGTTAATATTAAGACCAGGTTCAATAGTTTTTAGAACACGATAATGGGGCTCTTTCCACCATCCGTCGTGATAACAGCTTGCTAATTCCGAACCTTTCAAATATCTTATATGTGGACCTACTGATATAGTAATTCCGCTTTTATTATATATAGAATAATTATAAGCTAATAATAAGTAGGTTCTAAATACAACTATTCCAATATTATCACACAAATCTTTATTTTTCAATATCATATATTCAGATAACTGCCTTCTTGAATATTGAACTATAACTTGACGCCTTTCTTTGGAATAAGTAAGTTGATAGTCTTTCCTAGCAGAGCTGGTTTTTTCATTGAAATAATAATTTTTTGAAATTCCTAAAGAGAAAGCTCCAGAGGTTTTTTTTACTTTTTGAGCCTGGCAAATTGCCAGACTCAAAAAGAAGATTAAAAAGTGGAATAGTGCTTTCATCCGCTAATTTATAATTATCAGTTTTAATGTTTTATTTTGATTAGCTGAATCAAGGAAATTAATAAAATAAACCCCTGTTTTTATATATGTTAAGGTCAATTCATCTTTAGCTTTATTTCCAAATTTACCGGTAACAATTACCTGTCCTTCAATGCTTGTAATATAAAATGGCGAATCAAATTTAAAACCTGTTATTGTAAATGCTCCATTTCCGGGATTAGGATATATTGCAATTAATTTGTTCTCATTTTTTTCGGCTTTATGCATTATGTTGCATAATTCTGTTTTAATACTTTTTGAACATGCCAGATTTTGTCCACTTCTTGTTCCCTGCACATACATAGAAATTGTATTTGCAGTACTGCGTTCTAAAATGGTAAATAAATCGAAGTTTTGGGTATAGGAAGTTACATTACTTGGGATATTCCAGGAAAAGGAAGAAGCATAAATTCCATTGATACAAATTTGTGATTTTATCTCAATATATTGTTCCAAATCATTTGAACATACTTTGAATGGAGGCTTTACAATTTCACAACAATTGCTTGGAAAGCCTGACCCAACATTAACAGCAAACCAAGCCCTCTCGCATGAAATGGCCTGTTGTGAGCATTTGCCAAAAGTTCTTTGAGCTACTGTAGTTGTCAAGCGTCTGGCATCTTCAAAATTAGTTCCTTTAGTCATATAATTTATCATCGTATTCCAAACTATACTGGCGGCGTTATCAATCCCAATACCTTGAACTGAAACATTATTCTGTGCATCTGAAACACTTAAAATATAAAACCAGCGGTTTATAACGCCTGCATTCCTATGAATATCATTATTTATATTCCAAAAAGTGCCGCCAACCATTTTCGGATCACCAAATATATTTGGGTCTTGTAAATTTCTGGTTGCCCCTCGAACAGGAATATCTTCACCACTTGTCCAATTTATAGTTCCTTTAAAATTTCTTTCGAAAAGGGCTCCAAAAATGTAACCTAATGCTTCATTTAAAGCACCCGGTTGACCTGTATTAGCTAAATTACATGTTTTAGATATAATACCATGTGTGTACTCATGAGCGAGAACATCAGCTGCGGACATTGGATTTCCAGCAGTTGTTTTGCCGATCCTAATCCAATCTGTACTTGGATCCCAAGCTGATTGATTCTCCATTATTGCATCTTCTACAATCAAAATAACTTTGCACCCTTTATTATCGTAGCTATTCCTTTTCCATGTCGTATTAAAATAAGTATAAATTTTTTGTCCTAAAAAATGCGCTTGAGTGCCATGTTGTGCATCTGTCCCCCAATTTGCACTACCGTGTACAATACCGTGCTCTTTCTCATTACCCTGTCCGTCACGTTTTAATTTTGTAGTAATAATTCCTTTTCCAAATTCATCGGGACAAGTCTGTAAAATATGATCATTATTTGGCCAGCCTCTTTCCTTTATTCTAAAATTTCGATTTCCATAATAAGGAGTGGTACATGTTCCATCCTTTCCATTGCAATAAGACGTATTAACCTGTTTTACAAATAGACTTCCATCACTACATTTTATATAGACAGAGTATGACTCATGGATTGGGAATAGTGTAGATATTTCGAATTTCCAGCAAAACTCATAAATAATCATACCATTCTCAAGTTTCGATTTAATAATTTTCGTGCCTACCGGAAAGTTTGTAGCCGTAGAATCATCACTCGTAAATTTAATAAGGTCTTCCATTGCTGTATCTTGCCAATAAAATACACTTCCCTGAAATTCATTAAGTGCCGTTAGAAGTGCCTCGGATTCCGTAATAAATTGTGTTACATTCAATTCAAGATTATTAACAGATTCGCCATTTACCATAAAATACTGACCTCCTTTTTGATGGCTTACAAAATTATTATCCTCAACAGGAAAATTCTTATACATCTGAACATATCTGCGGTGCATATCCCCTATATCATCAAGTTCGAAATCTGAAATAGGTTCAAAGGAATAATCTACAGAAAACCCAAAATCAGATTTACGGTCATTGATAAAATCATTTCCCGTAAACAAAACCGAATCGGGGAATTCCCAAATTTTTTCACTGGTTTTGTAAATGTTAAAAGGTTGAGCCAATACTAAGCTAGATCCTAAAAAGAAGAAGCTAATTAATTCTACTTTAACACACTCGTTTTTTTTTGTAATAGCGGTTAATATCTCGC
>CAYHCM010000049.1:0-17454 GCA_964355045.1 uncultured Chitinophaga sp.
AGTCAATAACCCCTGGTACACTTTTGATATAACTTGACGGAGGTTTTGCATCAATCAAATTAAAAATTTTAGGAGTTGGTACAGGTGGGTTATCGTCAAAAACTATAATTGCCTTAGCTCTTATACTATCGCCGGTTTTTGCTGTAGATTTGGGCTTAATAGTATAATTAACAAAGCCCTCGCCTTTATGCGTTATGGTATCATTAATACCCAGATACCCTTTGTTTCCTGCAGTTGGCGGCAAACCAGTTGCCGGATCTATACTTTCAAATATCCAGAATGCTTCCCTGTTATCCGCATCAAGTCCCGCGGTTACATCCAGAAAAATACCGAATGAATCCCTCAGGTCAAGACGTTCACTATAAGTAGAAGAATTTTCAGGTACATCAAATGAATATTTATAAAAACCAAAACTTGATAACCTGAAGGATGTAAGATCAGTATTTGAATCCAGTTTATGGTTAATGGTTACTTTTTGAGCAGGCCCGGTTGCAAATTTCGGATCGTTTTCATACCGTATTTTATAAGGCAATGTTGTATTTACCGAAACCCATTTTTTATCGCTGTAACTTGGCGGCCCTATTATATCATTCGGGTCATATGAACACGTTATCGGGATATACATAACCCAGGCAGTAGCATTGCCCTTGCATCCGTTTTTATCTTCAACAGTTGCCGAATAGGTTCTGAGAAACCCGCTGGATCCCGAGCAGACCACTTCCTGAATTCCATTAGGCCAATTATAATGATACGGAGTAGTTCCCCCACTGGCAGAAGCAGTAAGAGTAACTGTGAAACTCCTTTGGCAGGCACCAAAAAAGGCACCGCTTCCTGAAACAGTTAATTTCACTTTTTCAGGTGCCACCAAATCAGTATCGCCCAATATTTCACATTTTGCAACGGTATCTTTTATCACCACAACATAATGGCCTGAATCAAGTGCAGCTAAATCCTGACTATTTGAAATTATCATACTTGTTGTATCACCCTTATACCAATTATAAACAAGGCCTCCAACCGCTTTTTTAACAGTTAAATCTATTTCTCCATCCTTAGAATCATGACATTTTGGATCCTTTATTTTAAATTCAGGTAACATGGTATCACAGCATTTTTCTCCAACATTTACAGCATACCAGGCATTGCAAACTTGTTTATACTCATTCGATTTTTCACCCCATTCATCTTTCGCTGCTAATAAAGTTGCCCTGCGGGCACCTTTAAAATCAGTCATCGCTGTCATATAGAGTGCCAAGGCATTATATGCCACTTTCTCGCTTTTTGCCCTGCCAATGCCGGTTACTGTGTATGATTTACCTTTATCATTAGTTCCCGACCTTCCAACCGTTAGAAGATAAAACCAATAATCGGCAACTCCTGAATTTTTATGAACACCACATCCGTCGTTCCTTCCTGCTCCTCTGAATTTAGGCACACAACCAACCTGATTAACCCAATATAAGCCATCATAGCAATCGGGATTATTTTCAGTATTTGGCCATGACATTGTTCTTAAGGCATCACCACCGGTTCCTGGTGTATAACATTTTTCACCAATCTGCCAATTTCCTCCACCTCCGGATGCAAAGTCCTCAATACAGTATCCAAAAATATCAGCCCATCCTTCATTTAATGCCCCTGATTCCTTTTGGTACTTCAAATTTGCTGTTTTATTAATAACGGCGTGTGAAAACTCATGACCGGTTACATCAATAGACACTAAATCAGAAAACTGATTTCCATCACCCGAACCATATAACATTTGGGAACCATCCCAACATGCATTATTCCATCCTGCAAACCCATTTTTACGGGCTTCATCTCTGGGAATATAACGGTAATAATTTTTAATAAGTGCGCCATTATTATCAAACGATACACGGTTATGCTTATTTTTAAAATAATCATAGGTTTTCATTATTCCGTAATGAACATCCACTCCCGGTGCATGCCAACCATCGGTAAAATTATTATTGGCATCCCAAGCAGTGAGAAACCTGTCGGATGTGTCGTTGTAGCAATATATTGTTTGTATTTTTCTGGCAGTATCTACCATTTCAAATTCAGTATCACTAATATGGTCAGTATTTATAGCAACATTATTACCTGAATAAAGTGAATTACCCTTGCCGTTTGCATGTAATATTGCATTTGAATAACTTTCAACATGTCCATTTACAGCGTTTATGTAAATAAACCATCGGGCCGGATCATCCGTTACAATTTCGAATTCGTAACTCAGTACAA
The DNA here is from genome assembly GCA_964355045.1 of uncultured Chitinophaga sp. Lineage (GTDB taxonomy): Bacteria > Bacteroidota > Bacteroidia > NS11-12g > UBA9320 > JABWCE01. The sequence continues at coordinate 2,248 of CAYHCM010000049.1, forward strand.
CTTTATTTTTTTCATCTCCATTTATGGCGGAATAAACCAGCTTTGATTTTGGTTGTGTTGGAGGCATACCGGGTAATTTTAAATAATCCCTTTCGGTTTTTTTAAGTTCGGCGAGTGCTATTTCCAAAGCCCTTTTTTCAGTAATTAAAGGATTCGATATAGTTTCCGGTTCTCGCAAAGTGCCTATAATAACTTCTAAATACCCTTTGTTGTTTCTTTTAAAAATTAAATCCCCTCCATCAACAGGATATCCTCCAATTGTTTGCACAGCTTTGGAAACATTAAAATCCTTAATATTTTCAGAGGAAATAATTTTAAAAGTAAAATTATTTGAAACCCCGTAGGCCTTTGATAAAATCTCAGGAAGATTGTCAAGGGTGGTTTTGCTCCACGAAGGATGAGGGACTATATAAAATAACTGATTAGAGTTATTATTATCAATTTCTAAAAATTGAATATTTCCGCTCTGGGCATAAATGTTTGAAACAAAAGGCCCAATGGAAAGTGTTAATATTTTTGCTATGTTTATGATTATCTTTTTCATGGCTTTCTATTTTATGATGGTTAAACCTAAGGCTGCTGATGACTTGGTATAGACTCTGACCGAGCCGCTGGCTCCGGGTCTTAATCTCTTGGCAGGTCCGTCATTTCCCTGGACTATCAGATCCAACTCCGTAATATTTTTTGATAAATCTTCTCCTGACAGAGCTATTGGCGCACCTCCTGAGCTTATAATTTTTATTTTTTTGTTTATGATATCTGTATTTCCGCTATTGGTAAATAAAACATCCATATACAAAGAAGAAGATGCACGAGTGCTTCCAGGCCTGCTGATTGATATTTCCAAATCTTCCGATTTACCCGGAACAACCTTAAATCCTTTAACTAAAACTGCCGTTTGATTAATACCCTTGGTGGCCGAAACATCATATCTGCCGGTATCCTTGCCTGCCAATTCAAAGGTGGCATATGCTATGGTAGGATCTACTACCTCAAAAGTAAGCGGGTTGCTTAAGGAATATTTATACATTAACCCTAAGGTATCGTTTGTAATGGATCCGTAACCCGAACCGCTCTTTATTAAATTAAAGAAGATACTTGGATCGTCTAATTTAGATCCTTCAATCATTACTGTGACCTGACCAGTATTACCGCCAACTGATGGGGTAACTTTTCTGATTTCGAAAGGCATTATTCGTGCGAAGAGGGTTATGTTCTGAACTGTACCATTTGTTGTTTTTCCGGTGGTCAACAGATAATAAGTACCTGATTTTAGTTCGGGAATAATTATTTCCTGATTTCCCTTAAATGGTTCGCGGTATTTATAATCAAATTGAGAGCCGCTGACCATCAAATCGTGGCGCACAAATATTTCATTATTGCCTTTTATTGAATCAGCTTTGAGCGTTATGAGCATTGACTCGCCTGCCAGGCTGTCGGATATTATTATTCTATAATATATTTTTTCATTATTGGTTAGCGTGTCTTTTGTTTTTACAGCTATTGGCAAAATCGGTACATTCACATTAAGCAGATTGGCAGCGGTATTTGTATTATTTGTATCGTTGCTTTCGTTAATATTATTCAAAACATCGGTTGTTACCAACACATAATAATTTCCTAAAGCAATTCCACTTACAGCCACTGTCTCACTATTGGTAATTTCGGCATTTGGAGCCAAGGAAATATAATCGGGAACTGAGGTTAATAAAAGATCGGAACCATCCTGCTTGTTATCTTTGGATAGATACACATTGTCTCTCAAATACCCGGTAGCAGGGTTGCTTCCCTTATTTTTTACTTTCCATGTAATGTTTACCGTTTTTCCACTAAGCACACTGCTTGGTGACGTAACTTGTAACACGATTAAATCAGCCGGTGGCGCTTTTGTGAAATTGGATACCGCAGATACTATATTATTGCCTTCATTAGTATGCTCATATTCGGCATTGGCTCCGTCAGTTTTAATAATAACGATATAATTGCCTACCTTATCCAGAGGTATGGAAAATTCCTGTGAGTCATTATAATTTCCATTTACAGCCAAATTGCCTGTATGTCGTTTTTCGCCCAATGGATAATCACTATTGTCAATGGTATAATCGGTAGATAGATAGAAATTATCCATCCACGAACCTGAGCGGGTAGTACCACTTCCTTTATTTTCAACTTTCCATTTAATTTTAAACGCTTGTCCTGAGGTTCCTGTTGATGGAATATTCCAGGATGTAATTTTAAGATCAGGCGGTGGCGACAGATTTATACGCAGTTTCTTGGCGCCTCCGGTTGATTTACATTTATTTTTAATATTATTTGAGGTATCAACATCCTTGATTAATCTGGTGATATCCGCTTTTACAAGCAGATAAAAATTACCTTCCATCCCGTTTGGAATATTTATAGTTTGAGAAATATTATAGGTACTGTCTTTTTCCAAAGTTTTATTAATGGCAATGGTTGCAATTAAAATATCGCCTGTGCTTAATACAGAATCGGTTGAAAGATATGCCCCGTCATTCCAGGCTCCAACGGCGGTTTTGGCCTGGCCAATGTTTTTAACGGAATACGTAAGTTGATAAGAATTGCCTGACCACATAGTATCGGCTATTGAAGGACAATTTACTTTTAAATCTACCGGAGGATACCCGTTAATAAATATTTTTTTACTTCTGACGATGTTGTTTGAATCATTAAAATGTTCATATACCATTTTGTCGGCATCCGTAAAAATAAAATAATAATAATTGCCTTTGGCCAATGAAGCAGGCAGGGTCATATAAACAGTTTTTTCATATAACGCCTGTGTATCCAAGGCTGTAGCTCTTGTATTTTCGGTAAGGGTAAACACTTTGGTAAGATTAAATACCGAATCTTTTGAAAAATAAAAACGGTCTTTCCAATCAGGGTTAGCCTTGGCTTTTCCTTGGTTTTTAACCTGATATCCTAACCCTATTAACCCGCCTGCTTTGGCAGAATCGGGAAATGAAAGCAATTTAGGTTTAAGATCGGGGTATGGTGCCAATATTACGTTCATCAAATTGCTTCGCTTATAATTATTTGTATCATTTCCTTTTTCAAATACCTCCTTAGCTGCATCGGCTACCACAAAGAAATAGCGGTTTCCGTCGAATCCGTCAGGTATGCGAACTATGGATGAACGAGGCAAGGTGTCATTTTTTAAAATTGTAGCTGAATAGCGGTAACTGCCCACAGCCGTTGAATTATTTCGATTCCACGTAGCTGATTTTGAAATATAAATACTATCTGTTCGTGAGCCTTGATAATCATGTCCGGGGCCATGATTTTTTACCGTCCACTTTACAGGGGTATTACTACCAGTTGTATCTGTTGCCGATACTATTACCCGGCTAACTTTTAAGTCAGGGCTTTGCAATACAATTTTGTAGCCTGATGATACATTATTGGATTCATTCGACACCTCGTTTACATAGTTATAATAATCAGTTACTATAAAAAGATAATAGGTGCCGTTTAATGATTGAGGCATGGTATAATATTCAGCAACTTTAATAGTATCCTTACTCGCCAATACATTTTGGTATTTATTGCCAATATAAGTAGCTGTTGAATAATTATATGTTGAAGTAGGACTTAGGAAAACAAAGTCATAAAATCCGCTGCCTGAAGATGTTCCACCGTCATTTATAATATTATATTTTACCAAAACACTCTGTGAATTACTTGCTGTATCAATCGTTTGAAGGTTTTTAATAATTAAATCAGGTGGTGGTGTAAGTATAACTTTTATCGTGTCACTTCCCTTCGAATTATTATTTTCTGAGGCATGTTCGTATTCTTGGTTATAAATATCTGTTTGAACAACAAAGAAATATTTTCCTGAAATAAAATTAGGAATTGTAACTGCGCTTGTAACCTGATAGGTGCTGTCAACTTTAAGGTTTCCGGAATGATAATTTTGAAATAAATAATAGGAACTGCCATTAACAACTTTTTCGGTTGAAAGATAAACGTTATCATACCATCCGCCTGAACGGGTAGCTCCTGTACCCTTATTTTTAATAACGTACGTTACATTGGCTGAGTTACCTGAAAAAACAACGCTTGGGCGGGTAACACTGAAAACAATAAGATCGGGCGGTGGGGTAAGTGTAACCACCATTTTACTTGTATCGCGGTCTGAATTATTCGAATTATCCGACTCACTTAAATAATTATATTGGTCAGCTCTAACAAATATGTAATAGTTTCCACTAATTCCATTTGGCAAAGTAACACTGGCCGATTGTGTGTAGTTTTGAGTTGGATTAAGAGCAGCCGGATTAATAAAAGCCCCGAGATAAACATCTGTAACATCCAGCACTCCATCGGACGATAAAAATAACGCATCATACCAACTGCCTGATGCGGCACCCTGACCGTTGTTTTTTATTTTCCAGCTAACACTTATAGTATTGGCTGAAAAAGCTGTATTGGGTGCATTAACTTCCTGCACTATTAAATCGGGCAAATGTTTCATTGTAAACGTTTGTACTTTGCCGGGAGTAGCACATATTGGGTTTTTTGCCTCTATTTGCCAGTTATATTTATCACCATAAGTGAGACCACCTGAAATTTGATAGCTGATTTGCGTTGTGTTTGCAAGAGTTGGCGTGCCGGGCCGTGATGTGGCAAAGGGCCAAACATATACATCATATCGTGTAGCCCCGTTTGACGGAGCCCATGATAATGTAAACGGATAATCCAAACCTGTGGTTCCGTTGGCAGGAACCATATTCGTTACCGAATCAGGTTTTTGGTAATTTGTAAACGTAATTTTTAATGAATCATTTGCTCTGTATTTTTCACCTGTCAGATCGGTCCATGATTTGATAACATAGGATGTATTAATTGCAAAAGGTTCTTTGGTGGCAAATTGGAACTGAACCTCTTTACCGGGTTTTATAGTATCATTTACGGTACCTGTTTTAATGGTTCCTCCATTAATTCTATACCTTACAGGGAAACCAACTTTTGCCTTATTACCATAGTTAAAGATTTTTACCTTTACAAAAGCTGAGTCCAGATTGCAGCTATTTACAGGAGTAACAAAAGCTAAAACTCCTAAATTTTCAGGTAAACTCTGAAATTCATCGGCTCCAATATCAGGTTTGGTTGTGTTTCGTGTTTCCAAATCAATATCATCCGTAATACCCGATATTGGGTTACAGGCACTGTCGAGCGACGACAAATTAGTGTGTAAATCGTAATCGGAATTATACGTTGGATTTAACGATACTGAATTAACATCTCTAGAACTTGCCGATTTCCAGGCTGCAAATGTTGTTTGATTGGCACCGTTATAGTTTCCTAAATTAGTACCTGTTGAATAAATATCATTATAATTGGCCTGAGATATGGTTGGACTATTCAAATATCCAATAGCGTAGCCACCTCCCATATTGCTGTAAATATTATTTCTTACATCAAAATTGCCACCGTACTGTAATAATAAAGCGTATGAAGTTGTATTGGTTCCATAAACATTCATACTGTTATGATATATATTTACATAATTTGAGTTATAAATAAATAACCCTTCTTCAGAACCGGAAGACCCCTTAATAGCAATGAAATTATTAAAAATATTAGCCTTTGAACCGCTGCTACCGCTATGATAATATAAATATATTCCGGTAGCCCCCGCTTGTGAATAATGAATTTTATTATGAGAAACTGTGAGTTCAAGACCGGTATTATAAAGATTTATTGCATTACTGCTTGATACGGTATTGGTAAGTATATTATACCTTATTTTTGGTGCATCGGCATATTGCATATATATAGCGGTATAATTTTGGTCAGTAAATATATTGTTCGAAATATTTATTCCTTTTTCGTTTCCTGAATTTGAGTAGGTATAAATTGCGTACATTCCTTTGTCGAACCTGCAATTTTTTACCGTTAAACTATCGTCTTTACTTGAGCTTGAGTAGAGACTATAATGTGTATAATAGTAATAATAGGTAGCTGAAGTTGTTAAATCAAAATAACAGTTTTCAAAACTTAATCCCGTTGAAGTATTATCATATCTTACTGCACTAACGCCATAAGCCGATGTGGGTTTAAATGTTACATTTCTGAATTTTAAATAATCAGCGCCATTGATGTATATAATTTGTCCCGAACTATTGGAGTTGGCAATTACCACATCAGAACTATCACCTGATTGGGATTCAATATAAACCGGCCGGCCCTTATGAGCTCCCGGATAGGATTCAATTACCAAATCATAAGAATAGTTGCCTGAAGCAATTTTAAACCAAACACTATCTGAAATACCCCCTAATTTTAACGCTGTAAACGCCTCCGTTAATGTAGCAAAATCAGGAGTTGAGGTTCCTCCCACTGAATACACACCATCAAGGGCGGCATATACATTATATTTATGGGTAGTATCGTTATAGTTTGTGGTATCTGTTCCTCCGTTAGGTGAAGTAGTCCAAAAATCCAACGTATATTTTATTCCTGAAACAAAATTAAAATTACCTATTGTTACTGTTTGGGTTTGGCTGGTTTTTAAAGCTCCGGTCCAACTATAGCTGCTTTGCAAAGTTCCATTAACTCGCCATTTAATAGTAGCTGATTTAAGAGAATCGGAACCAAAGTTTTTTATAACAACCTTAACACTTCTTGAACCGGAGGCAAATACCGCTATCGGTTCAACATAGGATGATATACCTGCATCTTTGCCGGCAGGAATATCAAATTCATCAGCACCTATATCAGGTGTTGTAGCGTTTCTATTTTGACCATCAATATCTTTTGTAATTAAATATTTATGGTTTCTTCCCACTCCGTTCAAATCGGTTCCTCTTACATGAAGATCGCGTGAAGTAACATAGTCCGGATTAACTGAAAGCGATTTTGCATCCTTACCTGTTGCTGATTTCCATGCAGCCAAATCGGCTCTGTTACCCGAATAATAACCCAGAATGGAACCTGTGGTAAAATAATTATTAAAATCGCTCTTCGTTAAACTTGAGGTAAGATAAATAGCATACCCTGCACCTGTAGTTACAAAATTATTACTGTAGCTGGCTGTTCGCGAGGATGAATAAATATAAGCTGCATACGACGAGGCATTGGTACTGCTTATATGGATATTGTTATTAAAGAAATTTAGATAATCAGAATAATATAATTGCAAACCATAGACATTATTATTGGTCCGGCAATGAATAAAGTTATTTGCAAAAAGGGCGGTATCCTGAAACTTGCCAATACATTGATAAAGGTAAACCCCATAATATTCCTGATTATAAATGTTGTTATTCGTTATTTCAAATCCATCATTACTATACTGTGAATAAATTCCGTATCCATTACTATATCCCGATGTGGAAGTATGATAAATGGCGTTTGAATTTATTTTAAAATTATTGGAATAATTCATCTGTACGCCCATATAATATTGGTCTTCAAGATTATTATTGTGTACATTCAAATCTTTACCATAACCCGAACCTGAAGTTGAATATCCATAAACATATAAGCCATAGGAACCTTTGGTTAATCGGTTATTATAAACTTCAATATTATCAAAAGCCGGTAAACTTGAATTTGTATTATAAATATAGATTAATGCTTCGGTGTTGTCGGTGGTGGTTATTGCACCCATTAAATTACAATTATGGATATTAATATTTTTGACAGTCTGCAACAGTTCAAATATCCGGTTATAATAATATACTCCTGTGGTTCCTAAACTCATATAGCGGAAGGTAGCTCCGTTGGTACTATCTAATCTTACTGTATAATTATCGGATGAGGTGTTTGTTGATATTAAAAATACTTTGCTGCTATCTTTTAATTCACTTTGGAAAATAATATCATTTTCGCTGTTAGCCCCTGTTATATAGGGTATTTCTATTTGTTCATAATACGTTCCGCTTCTCACATCAAACCTTACCGAATCAATAATACCGCCCCGTTTCATGGCGGTTACGGCATCGGTAAATGTTGCAAAATCGGGCGAAGCACCCCCAATAGTATATATGCCTGATAATGCAGGATATTGGTTAAATACTTTTAAAGTGTCATTTGATTTTATACTATCTCCGGTTCCGTTTGGATTAGAGGTCCATACTATTACACTATAGCCACTATCAGGATGGAAGAATTTTTTACCAAGTTTCACATGCATGGTATCACCCGATTGTAATGTATCGGCCCAGGCTTTTGCGGTTTGTGCAACTCCGTTAAATTTCCAGTTAATATCTGCTACATAAAGTTTATTGCCTCCAAAGTTTTTTATAACCACTTTTACCTGCTGGGTATCGGCAGGAAAAGGTTTATTTGGAACAATGATATTAGAAATACCTGCATCATTTGATGGTAAGCTGAACTCATCTGCTCCAATATCAGGTTTTAAAGTATCACGTGTTTCATTATCAAAATCTAAAGGAACTGATTTGAAATATTTTGCACCTGCATTTAATAAAAGTTCCTTAGCATGTAAATTTGATGCTGACTTAAATATTGGGTCAACGGAAATACTATTTGCATCTAATCCCGTAGTTGATTTCCATGTTGAAAAATTGTAAAGATTTGTTCCGTTCCAATTTCCAAGATTTGAACCATTGCCAAATAAATCGTTATTATTACTGGTTAGTGAGGATGAACTATATACATAAATGGAATAGCCCGTTCCTTTGTTTGCAAAAATATTGTTATATAAACTATTGTTATTTCCATAATACATTTGGAACGCATAACTTGAAGTGTATGGGTTGTCAATATTTATGCTGTTATGTATAAAATCGGTATAATAGTTATAGTAAGCATAAATCCCGTAGCTATAGTTGGAACTATTTTTTAAATAAATAGCATTGTTGGATATCAGATTTCTCTTATATGAATTTCCACTTTGATACATATAAATACCATAATATCCCTGTCTTAAATCCAGAATATTTCGGTTTACTTTTAAATTTGTATAACACGTATAAAGGTACATGCCATACGAATAGTAGTATTTATCGGAATATATATAATTGTCTGAAATATTTACGGTATCGGCATATTCGAGATATATACCCATATAATATGGGTTTAATATTTTATTTCCTGATATTTCTAAACCCTTTTCATAAGTGTAAGGTGAAGTTGGTGGATAGCCGTATAAATAAATACCGAAATCTCCTTTTCTAATATGATTATCTTTTATTAACAGGTAGTCATCGGCATCAGCCCCCGAATATATTAATGCATTATTTGAACTTGCGTTCGTAGTATTGGGGCCTTCAATAATATTATTATTAATAGAATTATATTGGGCCTTACCTTTAATATTAAAAACATGGTTATAATTGGAGGTTGAAATAGCTTTTATTTTCATATAACGGAAAGTTATACCATCGGCACCATTCAAACAAACAACCCAATTTGTGTCGGAATAAACAGAATTATACTGTAAAGTAACTTTTGTAGTATCCTTATCCTGCGATTCAAAAATGATACTGTTTCTGGCTCCGGAACCATTAATTGCGGGTATTGTTAATTGCTCGGTGTAAGTGCCGGTTCTTACTCTGAATCTTACACTATCAAGCATACCGGCAAGTTTTAAGGCATTTACTGCAGCCTTAAATGTTGTGAAATTGGGGGTTGTTCCACCAATGGTATAAACGCCGGTCATTGCAGTGCGGCTATTAAGTACCCTTAAGGTATCGTTCGATTTTTTATGGTCTGCTTCTCCGTTAGGCAAACTGCTCCAGGTAGTAAAATTATATATACTATCTGCTTTAAAAGTGTATTGGCCTAATCGTACATGGATGGTATCGCCCGATGGAAAAGTCCTCGTAAATATTTTACGGGTTAAGGTGTCGTTATTTATTTTTATTTGAACAGTTACTTTTTTAACCGTATCAATACCGTAATTTTTAACTATTACATCCACGTTGAGCGTTCCGGCTTTATAAAGACTGCCGGGTGAAAAAAGCTGTGAAACCCCAACATCTAAAGTTGGAGGCGAAAACTCATCAGCCCCAATATCAGGTTTCAAGGTATCTCTATTTTGGTCGTCAATATCTTTTGTAATAATATATTTATGGTTTCTTCCTATAGCATTTAAATCAATAGCTGCTACATGCAGGTCGGTATTACTTGTATATTGAGGATTAACGGAAATAGACTTGGCATCATATCCTGTGGCTGATTTCCAGGCGGCTAAATCTGTATAATTTGTTGAAGTGCGGTTGGCTACATAGGTTCCATTGGTATAAAAGTTATTATAATTACTTTTAATTAAGGAACCCGAATAGCAATACATGGCATATCCTGCGCCTGATGTTATAAAGTTATTATTAAAAACTGTGGTATAAGTCGGATAGTAGATGTATGCGGCATACGAACTACTATTTGTACTGGTAATATGAATATTATTATTAAATATATTTAGATAATTGGGGTAATACACATAAAGTCCATAGGAATTATTATTATTTCGAACATGAATAAAATTGTTGGCAATAAGCGAAGTGTCACCTGTTACGCCGTTACATTGATTCATATAAATTCCATAGTATTCCTGATTGTAAATTTTGTTGTTTGTAATAGTATATCCATCCGCAAGATAATCAGCATATATACCAAAACCACTTGAATAGCCTGTGTTGGTTCTATAAACATTGTTTTTATTAAAAACAAAATCGCGAACATATCTTGGGTAAGCCCCCATATAATATTGGTTTTCAAAATTGTTTTGGTAAATGTTTAAATTTTTACCGTGACCAAAACTGGAGTAACCGTAAACATAAAATCCAAATGAGCCTCTGTCAAAATTATTTTTGAAAAATTTGATTGAATTAAATGAAGGTTGGCTGGAGTTGCTGTTATAAATATATACTAAAGCCTCATTATCGCCTGTGGTTGTGCTTAATTTTCCAATGATATGACAATTATGAATATTAATATTTTTGCAGGCTCCTAACATTTGTATAACCCGGTTGTAGGAGGATGGTAAAGTGGTGCTTAACCTCATATACCTGAACGTTACCCCGTTTACGCTATCCAGGCTCACTGTATAATTATTGCTGCTGGTAGGGGTTCCTATTAATTTTACCTTGCTGCTGTCTTTAAGCTCACTTTGGAAAATAATGGCATTTTCCTTGTTGGCTCCATATATATAGGGTATTTTAATTTGCTCATTATAGGTACCTGTTCTTACATCAAACCTAACTGAATCAACAATACCACCTTGTTTCATGGCATTGATTGCAGCGGTAAATGTGCTGAAATCGGGCGTTGTGCCCCCAATAGTATATATTCCTGATAAGGCAGGATATTGATCTAATACCTGCATAGTGTCGTTGGAGTTGACGCTATCGGCAGTTCCATTGGGATTTGATGTCCATGCTTTTAAATCATAACTGCTGTCAATATCAAAATATCTTTTTGCGAGTTTCACATGAACCGTGTCGCCTGATAGCAGTGTACCGGACCATGAATACGCTGTTTGGGTAACGTTGTTAAATTTCCATCGGATAGAAACAGTAGTTATGGAATTGCCACCGAAATTTTTTAAGGCTACCTTTACAAATTGTGAATCGGCGGGAAATGGTTTTTGTGGTACCAGTATTTTATGAATTCCCGCATCATTTTGTGGCAGGCTAAACTCATCCGCACCAATATCGGGTTTTAGTGTGTCGCGTGTTTGATTATCAAAATCCAGGGGAACGGATTTGAAATATTTGGCTGCACCATTTATGCTAATTTCTTTGGCATGTAAATCATATGCCGATTTGAATATTGGATCAACCGAAAGGCTGTTTGTATCTTTAGCTGAGGTTGATTTCCAGGTTGAAATATCAGGAATATTTGTACCGTTCCAATTTCCTAAAGATGAACCTTTGGAGAATAAATCGTTTTTATTACTTGTTAAACTTGATGTACTATATACATAGATTGAATAACCTGAACCATTGTTGACAAAAATATTGTTGTATATAGAATTGTTATTTCCATAATACATTTGGAAAGCTGTGCTTGAGGTGTAAGAGTTGTCAATATTTATACTATTATGAATAAAATCAATATAGTAATTATAGTAAGCATAAATTCCATAACTGTAGTTGGAAGGGTTTTTTAGATAAAAGGCATTGTTTGAGATTAAACCTCTCTTAAAACTACTACCACATTCGTACATGTAAATACCGTAATACCCCTGCTTTAAATCCATAATATTCCGGTTTATTTTCAAATTGGTGCGTAAATAGTTTAATTGCATACCATAAAAACTATAGTACTTATCGGAATAAATATAATTTCCTGAAATATTAACCGTATCGGCATAGTATATATACATACCCCTGTAAAAAGGATTTAAAATTTTATTACCTGATATTTCCAATCCTTTTTCATAGTTATATGGCGAACTGGAAGGATTCCCGTATAAATAAATTCCATAATCACCATTTTTAATATGATTATCCTTTATCAGCAGGTAGTCATCAGCATCCTGCCCCGAATATATTAATGCATTATTTGAAGAACCATAATTGGTATTGGGGCCTTCTATTATATTTTTATAGATTGTATTTTTATGCGCCTTTCCTCTAATATCAAAAACATGATTATAATTGGATGAAGAAGTTGCAGTAATATGCATATATCTGAAGGTAACTCCGCCGGCTCCATTCAATTGAATTACATAATTGGTATCCGAATAAGTTGAACCATATTCTAAAAAAACTTTTGTTGTATCCTTGTCCTGCGATTCGAAAATAATACTGTTTCGGGCACCGGCACCATTGATAAAGGGTATTGATAATTGCTCGGTATAAGTGCCAGCCCTAACCCTGAATCTTACACTGTCCAACATTCCCTTTAGTTTCAATGCCTTTATAGCAGCCTTAAAAGTAGGGAAATTTGGAGTTGTGCCTCCAATAGTATATACGCCTGACATGGCAGGACTGCTATTTAAAACCTTTAATGTATCATTCGATTTTTTTTGATCGGTTGCTCCATTTGGCAAACTACTCCATACCGTAAGTTTATAGATACTGTCGTTTTTAAAAATGTATTGGCCCAATCGAACATGAATGGTATCGCCCGAAGGAAATGTTCTGGTAAATATTTTACGGGCTAAGGTATCATTATTTATTTTTATTTGAACCGTAACTTTTTTAATGGTGTCGAGACCAAAATTAGTAACAATAACATCTACATTCAATGTATCAGCCATGTATAGGCTGCCGGGTGAAAAAAGTTTTGTTACTCCAGCATCTAAAGATGGCGGTGTAAATTCGTCGGCTCCAATATCGGGTGTTGTTGAGTTTCGGGTTTCACCATCAATATCTTTTGTTATAGCTGCAATTTTTTTTGCTTTGGCATTTAAGCCAACATATGCAATGTGCAAATCGGTGGATGAGGTATAAATCGGGTCAGCTTCAATAGAATTAGCATCTAAAGCGGTAGCTGATTTATAGCTATTCAAATTGCTGTAGGGAACGCCATCCCAATAAATATATTTAGTTCCGTTGGAATAAAGATTGTTAAAATTCGACTTGAAATAATTTATGTAATCCGTATAATAAGCATAGCCATTTTTAAGATGAATAAAATTGTTATTATATACATTAAGCTCGCCTCCTGAAAAATAGAACGCCGTTGAACTTCCTGACGAATCAGTACATTCATTTAATAAATTATTATAATAAATATTCGTATTATCCAGATATGAGGTATATAATGCAATACCATCCTGAGCACCGCTAATACTTATAAAATTGTTATATATATTCAGGCTATCACTATTGGCAGAAGGCGAGTAATTATAAATATATAAACCATAGTTTGCGTTGTTGCCTCTAACATTTATTTTGTTGTTATTTATAGATGATAAACCTTTTAAATATTCAATAAAAGTACCGTAGTATAAGTTGTTTCCTACAGCATTAATTATATTATCTGAAAGGGTAAGTTTATCAATATAATATAAATACAAGGGTGTGTACCCTTGCTTATTAAAGCTGTTTTGCTTAATTACAATATTCTTTTCACGATTTGAATAATCGCCATAAATATATATTCCATACGATCCTCTGTGAAATACATTTTGCAAAAAAGAAATATTATCGCCCATATTATAATCAAAATAAACCAGGCAGCGATAATCGTTTGAAGAGGTAGAATCAAAATTTTGAAAAATATTGTTCTCAAACATCGGATTTCTGGTTTCGTTATTTATATACACAACCCTGCTGTATGAGGAAGTTATATTTTTTAAAGTCATTTTTCTAAAAGTAATTCCATTGCAGCCGTTTAGCCATACAACATAATTATAGTCGTAGGATGCTGCATCGTATTGCAATATAACTTTTGTACTGTCCTTACTTTCAGATTGAAAAATTATGGAGTTTTTGTGATTGGCGCCTAAAATTGAATTAATTTCTATCTGTTCGGTATAGGTTCCGTTTCGTACCTTAAACAATACCGAATCAATAATACCGTTCTGTTCTACTGCTGCAACCGCGGCGGTAAAACTTGCAAAATCAGGACTTGTACCTCCAACTGAATATTCACCGTTCATGGCAGTATAAAAATTGGCCCACAACGTATCGTTACTTTTTAGTAAATCGGTTCCGCTATTAGGAGCGGATGACCAGGCTTTTAACATATAAAGCGAGTCTTTAAGAAACGTAATATTTCCCAAACAAACAATATCGGTATCGCCTTTGGCTAATGAGCCTGACCAGCTAACCTGAGTTTTTGAAACCCCGTTTAGTTTCCAATCAATTTTGGCCGAGGTAATGGTTGTAGTTCCAAAATTGCGGAGCACTACTTTTAAACATCGTGTTCCCGGAAGGGTTTGTCGTACCTCTTGGATACCGGCATCAAGCGATACCAAATCAAATTCATTGGCTCCGATATCGGGTTTGGTTGTGTTTCGGGTTTGTCCGTCAATATCTTTTTCAAGGCCTGTATAGGGTTTTGCGTTTCCTTCAAGGTCAACTCCGTAAGCATGTAAATCGGACGAAGAGACATAATTAGGATTAGCACTTACCGAATTAGTATCGGTACCTAAAACTTTTAAATCTGAAATTGTAGTTATACCTGAGCCATACCATGTGCCTAAGCTTTTTCCATCATTATAAAAATTATTTCTATCCGATTTTGTAATGTTATTATTGCTGCCTGAGACAATATTAAATACCTTTCCAACATTTTTATTATAAAAGTTATTATATA
>CAYHCM010000049.1:17554-23703 GCA_964355045.1 uncultured Chitinophaga sp.
CCTGAGACAATATTAAATACCTTTCCAACATTTTTATTATAAAAGTTATTATATAAAATTTTGTTATTACTTCCCTGATTAACCTGAAGACAATAATAATTTTCGGCACATTTGCGATAAACATTATTAAAAACCAAATCGGTATAGGTACAATAATCTAAATATATGGCATCGTAGCCACCATAACTTGCGACCGATTGACAGCTAACAAAATTATTTGCAATCAAATTTCTTTTGGTGGATGAACCGTAGGCATCTGATAAATAAATACCATAACCCGCATTATATTGAATAATGCGGTTTTCTAAAATGCTCAGACTGTCGTCTATACTATTTAGCCGTAGTCCATAACCATAATAAACACCTGAACTGTTTCTCTCGAACAAATTTCCTCTTATACCAATATTACTGGCATTACTGCAATGCAAATTAGTATAATACTGATCCTTAAAAATACAATTTTTAATAATCAATCCATTTAAATAGCTTGAATAAGAATTTGCGAGATATAATCCGTACGCTCCATTATTAACGCGGGTTTGATTAAAAATCAAATTGGTTGTTTTATCAGCCGACGATGAATAGTTTCGGTAAACTACCGCCATTTCGGTGCCCGAGGAGGTAGTAGTTTTGCCTATAAGTACACAGTTGTTAAAGCTTATGTTTTCAATATTATCCCTCATGGATACAACGGTACCATAGGAAGAGCTTAGCGCCTCAATCGTAATTTTATTGAATATAATATATTTGGTATTTCTCAAACCTACCGTAAAGTTTAAAGAACTTGTGCCTGTAAACTTAATTACCGTAGTTGAACTGTCGTTGTTTTTTGATAGAAAAGTAACTGTATTGGCAGCGCTTGAACCCGGTATGGTGCCGATAGTTATTTGTTCGTTATAGGTTCCGGGCCAAAGTTTTACATATACCGGGGCACAAATGCCATTACTCATAAGGGCATTTATCGCTCCCTGAATGGTAGAAAAATGAGGCGAAGAACCGCCAATTCTAAGAGTATCGCCATAGCTTCCGTTAAAAATATAACGTACAGTATCATTGTAATTGGTTGAATCAGTAATTCCACCCGGATTTTTGGTCCAGGCCATAAGAGTGTCTTTTTTGCCTTTTGTAAATGTTTTAGAGCCAAGCGTTACAACTGCAGAATTGCTTCCACTTCCATTTATGGTATCCAATGTTCCTGAATGTGTAGCCGCTGTTTGGCTTGTTCCGTTCCATTTCCAATCCACATTAACGCCGGTAAATTGTTTTTTTCCGCCATTGTATATTTTTATTTTAATATTATAGGTGCCGGCACATACATAAACCGAAGGTGAATCAACAGACAAAATGCCTGCATCATAGTTTGATTTTTTTGATTTAGTCCGATAAATAATCGTTCGGTCAATATAGAGCCCGGTGCCGGGCGCAACCAACCTGAAAACATTTTTTTGACCATATTTATAATAATTTTTAATATTAGTTGCCGAAATATCAAAAATCAGCGAATCGCAGGCATTACATGCACAGTTGTAAGGGCTTGATGCTGTTCCTACAATGTTGCCGTTCAAGGTAAGGTTTAAGATACCCGTATAACACGTGAAAAGTTTGATTTTTACCTTTATTGACGATAGAAAAAAACTACTCGGAGTAGCATCGGTAAAACTATCACGGGTGCCATTTACGTTATAGGCTATATTATCACCGCAAGCCTTGCACGAGGTATAACTATCGTAGTCAAATACGGTAGTGTCCGTAGTTTGTGCATAAGCGGCCGGAGCAAAGGCACTCACAAAAAATACAAATAAAAAACCGGCATGAAGGGCTAGTAAGTGTTTTTTCATATTTAAAGAATTTAGAAGGCATAGAACAAAAAAAATCTATTTCAAACTTAATATATAAAATTCGAAATTTGCAAGTAAATTTTTTTATTATTTTTTGCAAAGCAACTTTTAATTAGCGCAACCAAAAATGACGTAAAACATAAAAAATTGTGATTTCAATCACTATTAACCTATTAACCGCGATTAAGATTTCAGATTAGGAATTAATGTGTGGAAAAACTTGTTATTTAGAATTCTCTTTCAAAATAATTTTTAATTCGGGAAATTGTTTTATCAACGTCTCTACCTGCGCATCAAAGTAAGAACTCAGGCGCTGGTAATCGGGTTCCAGTTGAAATATCCTTTGTCCGAATGTTTCGGCATTGGCAAGGTTTTGATTCACATTTTCTGTTTCTTTTGCCAAAGCAAGTTTATATTCGTTGCCGGTTAATTTTTCATCCATTAGTGAATTTTTCAGATTATTCAATTGTTTTTTATTAAAACGTACCCGGCTAAAAATCAAATCGTAATTTTCGATAAACCTGCTGTACATTTTATATATCCCTTTGTATTTATCAAAATTCATTAAAAACTCCATACCCGAACTATCGGGCTTAATTTTTTCAAGAACCGCTATTTGAGCCTTCATTTCATTTTTGCGTTCGTTGATTGTTACCAAATCAATTTTTAAATAATTAAGTGCTTTTTCATTTTTTACACTAAGCGAATCAATAGAACCCCTTTCAACGGCATATTTTTTTTTGCACCCTTGTATGGCGAAAGTAATAAGTACTATAATCGAAATTAATATAATGCTTGTTTTTAGAATTCTCATAACTGTGTTAATATTGCCCGTGAATTGTGATGGGTTCAAAAATAAAGAAAATAGGTTTCCAAAGGCATCAGAATTCGTTATTTCTGGTGGAAATTTTTAAAATTGCAGTATCTGCTTTTGGAGGACCTGAAATGCACCTTGCTCTTTTTAGCAAACGGTTGGTTCACGAAAAAAAATATTTTACCCAAAACGACCTTCTTGAAACATTTTCCATTTGCCAA
This sequence comes from uncultured Chitinophaga sp., assembly GCA_964355045.1. GTDB lineage: Bacteria > Bacteroidota > Bacteroidia > NS11-12g > UBA9320 > JABWCE01. The sequence continues at coordinate 20,428 of CAYHCM010000049.1, forward strand.
TTGTTGCCCGGCCCTACATCTACACAGCTACTCACAATGCTGGGATATAAGTATGGAGGAACCATAGTCGGGTTTTTTACCTTGTTGGTTTGGGTTTTACCATCGTTTATCATCATGACGGGTTTATCTTTTCTGTACACCGGTTTACCTCCGGAGGCTTTGCATACATTAAGGTTTATACGCCCTTTGGCAGTATCGTTTATTATGGTGGCCGCTATCCGTATGATAATTCCGTTGCTTAAAAACAAACTTTCAATTTGGCTGGCCATATATGCATTTTTTGTGTGTGCCTTGCTTCGCCATCCGCTCGAAAGTTATATACGAACGCCGGGTATGTTTCCCTTTGTATTATTTACCGGAGCCGTGATTTCTTATTTTTTAAACAAAGAGGCGGTTTATTTTCCTGAAAAACGATTAAAGGTAAACTGGACCTATTTAATAATTTTTGCTGTCCTTTTTATTTCTTCTGCAGTTATTGCAAAAATCACACAAAGCACGTATGCCATTATGTTCGAAAACAATTTCAGGTTTGGAAGTCTTGTTTTTGGCGGTGGCAATGTTTTAATTCCAATGATGTTTGAACAATTTGTTCAATTTAAAAATTATTTAACCGCCGATGAGTTTATTACGGGAGTGGGTTTGGTGCAGGCTACTCCGGGCCCTGTATTTGCCATAGCTACATTTACCACCGGATTAGCGCTCCAAAATCAAGGCGTATGGGGGCAGTTGGCCGGATGTGCCATTGGTACTGCAGCTATTTTTTTACCCGGAAGTTTACTTGTGTTTTGGTTACTTCCTATTTGGAAAAATTTAAAAAAATTTAAATTTTTCCAGCGTTCTTTTCCGGGTATAATTGCCACAGCTTCTGGCTTAGTGGCAGCGTCGGCATATCTTATATTTTTACCCATCGGGCTTAGGTGGAAAGAAGAAAATAATTTTTTTTACACTAATCTTGTAAACCAAAACCCTGTTAATTGGTTTAATGTTATATTAATTATAGTACTTTGCACTTTATTGTTCAAAATTCGTATTCCATCACCATATTGGGTTTTAGCAGCAATAATTTTTGGAATTTTAATTCGCTAATTTTGATAAATAAAATCTTAGGTCCGGTAATTTTAGGAATCGTGTTAATTTCAGGTTCTTATATAAAAGGTCAACCGCCAAAAAAGGTAGAAGAGTTGATACAATTTACAGGTTTAATATTAAGCGCTGATAGCTTGCAACCCTTGTCGTATGCTGTTATTACGGTTCCCGGAACACGGCGGGGCACAGTTTCCGATTTTAACGGCTATTTTAACTTAGTAGCCAAAAAAGGTGATAAACTGGTTTTTGAATTATTAGGGTATCAAAAATCGGAATTTATTATACCTGATACCATCAGCGGTTACAAATATTCTATGGTAAAACTGATGGCCCCTGATACCATGTTTTTGCCCGAAGTGGTTATTAGCCCACTGCCCGATCGCCAATTGTTTGACCAGTATTTTGTAAAAACTGATATACCCGACAGCGACCTTGAACGGGCCAGAGATAATTTGGAAAGACAGGCTCTTCGCGATGAAATATTGACCATGGATGGCCAGGAAAATCAGAATTATTATATGCAAAAGCAGGTTCAAAAATTTTATTATGCAGGGCAAATGCAACCTATGAATATTTTAAGTCCTATAGCCTGGAGCCAGTTTGTTCAAGCCTGGAAACGGGGGGATTTTAAAAGGAAAAAATAATCCATCCATTGCCGTCAGTTTTAACTGACGGAAATAAATAGAAAAATAATTTCTGAATTTTATAATGAAAAGTCACTACTTAGCATAGCAATTGAAGCCATAGAGTATGTCTTGGAATTCTAAATGGTTGATAAATGGTAAAAAAATCCCTCCCGATAAAAAATCGGGACAGGCTCTAACCCCCTTTAAAAGAGGGAATCTGGACTCCGAAAAAAACCTCTTCCCAATTCCAATGCACTATTATACAATCTGAATTTTAAAATGAAAAAAATCCTTGGAATTGCTATTTATATCATTTGGTGTTTTGTGGCTATTTATGGTGCTGTGCATCATGAAATTTGGCGCGATGAAATGCGGGCTTTATCAATAGCCATAGAGTCTCCGGGCTTTTTACAATTACCGGGCTTTTTAGTAAACGAAGGTCATCCGGTTTTATGGTATGTATTGTTAAAAGTAAGTTATCTGATTTTTAAAACCACCTATGTTTTACCAGTGCTCAGTTTGCTTTTTGCGGCTGCCATAGCCTGGTGGCTTTTAATGCGGTCTCCTCTCCCGCTACTTTTTTCGGTTTTAATAATTTTTGGCACGTGGTGTTTGTATGAGTATGGAATTAATTGCCGCAATTATGGAATTGGTGCTTTTTTATTTTTGCTTTTTGCGGATGTGTATTGCCGAAAACCTGAAAAAATTAGTCTTCATTTTATACTATTGGCTCTAGCTGCCCAAACAAATGTGTATGCAGCCATGATGGCCATTTTAATTGCCTGTTGGATGGTAGCAGAGAGTTTAATAAAACGGGAAAATATTAAAAAATCCTTCATAGGTTTTGCAATAGTGGCGGCCTCTTTTTTATGTGTGGTATATGTAACCATGCCCGGCAGCGATAGTTTGGTATTGGTAAATGAACAACAAAACCTGAATGTAATTTTTAAAACCTGGGATGTTGGGCATGGCTTTACCGATTTATTGTTCCCGTGGTTTTCCAATAACCGTATTTTACTGACGACTCTTTTGTCGTTAAGCCTTTTGGTTTTTATACCCAAACCTAAAATCATTTTATTTTTATTGATAACCCTATTTGTTATGAGTTTTTTTTCCTTGTATTTCCGCATGAATTTTATACAACATCAGGGCATGTGGATTTATACTTACATCGCAATGGTATGGATAAATTATAAAGATATCCGGAATTTATTAGTTTCAAAAAACAGGGTAAAATATTTAAGTTATGCAGGCTTAGCGGGGTTTTCTTTTATTTTAATTTGCAATCTGGCAAGGGCGAAAGCCGATTATATGTATGATTTGAATGGCTTAAAAAGCGACAGTAAAGATGCAGGGAAATGGTTTGCGGCAAATATCAAAAAAGGAGATATTCTTATTTCGGAACCTGATTATATGATGGAATCGGCCGTGTATTATAAATACAATTCCTTTTATTTACCGCGCGAAAAAGTGTTTAATACATTTGTTCATTTTACCAGGGCCAATGCCGAAATTATGAGCCTATCACGATTGCATCAAATTGCGGATAGTTTTATAAAAACCG
>CAYHCM010000050.1:0-10430 GCA_964355045.1 uncultured Chitinophaga sp.
ATAAAACCAAAAATTATTATTTAGTGGCCGATGCTTATGATGGACAATATATTGAAAAATGTACCAAAGAATTTCTTTCAGCCAGTGCCGGATGGATGAAAGATACCATTAAAATAAATAAGACAACCCTTGGCATTGGGGGCAATTCGGTTCTTGTTTCCTACATTGGTCATGATGGATTAATGGATTTTGAATTAAATGAAACGTATGAAAATACGGATGGTAAACAGCGGGATTGTATAATTTTGGCCTGTGTGAGCAAAGATTATTTTTCGGAATTTATAAAATCTGCCAAGGGAAATCCTTTAGTATGGACTACAGGATTGATGTGCCCCGAAGCCTATACATTGCATGATGCTTTATCGGGATATGTGAATAAGGAAACCAATGAGCAAATCAGAAGCAGATCGGCTTTGGCTTATGCCAAATATCAAAAATGTAGTGTAAAGGCGGCACGGAATTTATTGGTGACGGGGTGGTGAAAATTTATAGAAATCCTTTATTCCTTAAAAGCTTTCGTGAATTGTTGACAAATTATCAATAATTTTGTTTGATGAAAAAATCCTTTATTTTTTTTATATCACTTTTTACTTTAACCCTTTCTTGGGGTCAGGTGGATAAAAACGGGAATCCAATTTTCAATAGCATTGAGTTGAGTGAAGAAAATTTTGGAGACTTTGAACTGACCACTAGTTATTACACAATTGAAAATAATATTAATAATCCGGAATCTTCTGTTTACATCAATAACACTCCTTCAATTAATGACTATTTGACTTTTTCAAGAAATCTGCCTTCCTACTTTTTTATTATTCATAAAGGCTCCAATGTTCTCGCTCTGATATTGCTCATGCAAAAAAATGAAGAAGAAAAAACTTTCTTGTCTTACCATTTAACTAATCCAAATACAGGTAAACATTCTGAAATTCCTTGCAAGGTTTGGGGCGAAATTTCAGAGAAAAGGGCGGATGAATTATTGAAATTAAGAGTGGACAGCAATTCTAAAATTATTGAACTGCCAAATAATGGCAAAGGAATTTTATATGATGGATTGGCTTATAGAATTCAACCTTATGAAAAAATGAAAGAGGAAGTAATACAAATTTCAAAACAATTGATTTCAAAAATACCTGAGAAAATTGATACTATCTATCAATATATAAGACTAGAGAGCATCGATGGTAAACTTGATTTTATAAAAACGCTGGATCCCCGGGCCGTATATATTTACAATGGAATAGCATATACCATAAATAATTATGCTATTCTTCTTTGGGGTCAAGCCGTAAAAAAACTAGGCATTCAATCAGCCAAATATGCTGCCTTACTTTGGGAAGATATATATAAAAGAAAATTAACTTCTACTGAATTAAAAGCTTTAAAAAAAGGTTTCTCTGCAAAAATTTAAAAAAGGAAACTAATTTAAACCTCCTTCGCCCAATTTCCCCTATCCATAGCCGAAAACTGCCAGGGTGCCCCATTGTTTTCCAAATTTGTAAACATACCGTTTAATTCTGTAGGAGCTTCCGATTTTTCCATGACCAAATACTGGCGCATGTCATAAATTATTTCCATAGGATTTATTTGTACGGGGCAGGCTTCTGCGCAGGCATTGCAGGTGGTACATGCCCATAATTCTTCGGGGTTAATGTATGTGTGAAGATCTTTATCATCCTTAAAATCTTTGCCGTGTTTATCTAAATTTCTTCCCACTTCTTCCAACCTGTCACGCACTTGCATTACAATTCTTCGAGGCGATAAAAGTTTGCCTGTTATATTGGCCGGACAAACTGCTGTACAACGGCCACATTCTGTGCATGAGTAGGCATCCAACAGGTTTTTCCATGTTAAATCATTTACATCTTTTACTCCAAAACTCGTTGGCGGTTCATATCCTGCGGGAGGTTGGGCCGAAGGATCCATCATCAAAGTTACTTCCTGCTGCACGGAAGACATGTTTTCAAATTTTCCATTTGGATTAAAATTGGCATACCAGGTATTTGGAAAGGCAGTGATAATATGAAAATGCTTGGAAAACGGCAGATAATTCATAAATAATAAAATGCCGATTAAATGACTCCACCAACCAAAGCGTTCAATTTGATGTAAAGTTACAGCTCCTAGTTCTTGAACAAACGGGAAAAACCACATACTTACCGGCAACCATGCTGCATTTTGCAAATCAACATCTGTAATATTCATTATTAAAACGGCTGTCATCAACACAATTTCTATACATAAAATAAGGGTGGCATCTTTTACCGGAAATCCTTCCAAATCGGGGTGGCGCAGCCTGGGAACTTTTGTAATATACCTGCGAAATAAAAATACGATACAGGCCACCAAAACTCCTGCAGCAAGTACTTCAAAAAAACCAATAAGAAAATAATAAAAATTACCTAAAACAGGTTCAAACACCCGATGAGTTCCCAAAGCGCCATCAATCAATATTTCCAACACTTCTAAATTTATTAATATAAATCCGGCATAAATCAGGATATGAAAAATTGCTGAAACGGGCCGATCGAACATGCGTTTTTGCCCCAAAGCCATCAAAGCCATATTGCGCCACCGTGCGGGTTTATTATCCGTAAGGTTTATATCTTTTCCCAGCAAAATATTCCTTCGTATTTTACTACAGTTTTTTACAAAAAAATAAACGGCAACGCCAAAAATAACAAGAAATACAATTTGGGAAATCATGGTGATGGTTGGTTTAAAACAGGTTCAAATCAACAGCTAATTTGATAAAGTTACAAGGGGATAATTTATTAATACCGCCAGCCTATAGAAACCGTACGTAATAGAAAAATCTCGCCAAATTGTTCCCAATCGCCGTAGGATTCATAACTAACTGCATTGTTCGGGCCTGTTTCTTTAAGAGTGTTTTTCATAAAACCAAGCATCATAGCACTTTCTAAAGTAAGTACTAATCGCTTATTGGGATAAATATTAAAACCAGCAAATGACAGCAGCCCTATCCCTTTGTCTGTTCTACGAAATTTAAATTCGTCCGATATTTGGAATTTTTCTATATTAATCAGCCCGCATATATCGAATCCGGTATAAAAATTATATTTCTTAAATGAATGTTTTGGGTACCTGAATTCTAATCCAATACTTGAGGTTATTTCCTGATCTGTTATCGAATTACCAAGGCCAATCTCAAAATACATATTCGGGTACCTATAATAACTTTGACATGCCCTAAAATATAAATTATCCCGTACAAAATTTTTGTAAACTATATTTATCCCGGCATCAATTCCAAATGGATCAATTGGGATTAAATAATTTTCAAATTGAGATGTTGCTAATTTAATAACAGAAAAACTCAATTCATTCCTCTTGATTTTTTCCTGACCAAAAGAGAAAACTGAAATAAAAGCGAATAAAAAACCAACTATTACTTTATTCATTACAACAAATATAAACTAATATATAAATAAAAAAATTAAAACACCCAACCAAAAGAAACCGCCCGGATAAGGAAAATTTGACCAAACATTTCTGAAATTGGTATAGTTGAGAAAACCACTTTACCTTGAGCATTAGCCTCTTTGTAAGAGGTTTCACCCACGGCTAGTAGTGCCGAACTTTCAAGGGATATTACCATGCGCCTGGTTGGATAAAAATTTATACCGGCAAATGTCTGTACGCCCATTCCTTTTAGAGTATAACTAAGTAAATTCTGCTCTTTTGTTTTCAATTTATTTGTATTGAAAAATCCCGCTAAATCAGCCCCTGTAAAAAAATTAAAACGCTTTAATTTATCGTTTGTATATCTGAATTCAATGCCGGCACTTGTGTTTATTTCTGTAATGTTTTTGGTTTTTATAAAGCCATATACGTTATCCATATTCGAATAGTTGTAATAACTTTGGCTTGCCCTTAAATATACATCATCTCTTAAACGGTATTTGTAAATTGCATTTATACCCGGATTAATACCAAAAGGTTTTTGTGAGCCTGGATAACTATAAAAAGGAGAATTTGAAATTTTTAAAAATGACAAACTCAGTTCATTTTTTTTCACTTTTTGCTGACTGAAGCAAATACAAGAGACGAAGAGGAGTGAAAAAGTAAAAAGTGATTTGTTCATGGGAGAACAAATTTAGGGAAAAGTTTTATGAAAGAAAAACACAGCTTGCCCCGATTTTTTTCGGGGGAGACACGGAGTTCACAAAGAAACACAGAGCCATCCATATCAATATTGCTATTTTTAACTCCGTGAGCCTCCCTTTTCTCTGTGTCTCCGTGTTTCCTTCTTCTCTTTCACTCTAAGCCAGTCCTCGCTGTAAACCTCGCAAAACTTATTTTTACCATTTCATCATCCGGATAATCGAGCAGTAAAATTTTATAAACGTCCAACGCTTTTAAATAAAAATTGTTGATTTCCCATTTAGTGGCTTTGGCTATACTATTGAGCCGCACATCCTGCAAATCCTTAAATTCTTCATCAAATTCCTTTTTGGTTTTTTCTTCATTCAGGTTCGATTGTTTAATTACGGTATGTCCCTTCAATACCTTGTTTCCATCAGTTCGGCGTTCATAAATTATCAGATGCAATGTTTTTTTAACCAAAAAATAGGTACTGATATTATTAAACCAAAACAGGTCACCATTTACATCCAAATCCAGCAACACCACTTTTTTATCGGTAGTCAGTTGAATATTTACCATTTCGGTATTAATGCTGCTAATCCAGCGCACAGGCAACTGTTCGTTGCTAAAAAGATTAATAGTATCGGGCATGGTTATCATAAAATCATCGCCCCGGCTGGGAGCCCCGGGTATTCCTTTTTCAGTTGATTTCATTTCCGATTCATGGTTTTTTATTTCCTTTAAAATATAGGCCATGTAACGTTGGTATTCGCTGTCGGCAGTTTTCAGCAATCCTTCGGCAAGTTCCTTGCCGGTAATATAACCTTTCTTTTTTACCTCAAATAATTTTTTAGCGTAATCAGATACGATTAAAAGTGCCTTATCGCCCAAAAATAAACGGTCGGTAAGTTCGATGGTTTCATTTTTTTTAACCTTGGAGGTTGTGGTAGTTCCCTTTTTATAAACGGTTACATCGCCCGATACCCATTCCACTTTTACTTTTTGGGCACGGGATATTACGGAAGTAAAAATTAAGAGAAACGTTATATATTTTTTAAACATGTCAATTTTTTATAAAAGGATTAATGATGAAGGGGTCCGGTAAGCAAATACGTTTTAGTTTTATATTTTTTATTAAGCCATTTAACCAGTGTGTCATAAAAATACAAAAGGTCAACGGTGAGTAATACAGGTAATATAAATGGCGAAGCACTCAGTTTAATATGAAAAGCCCTGAAAAAGTAAATGCAAACGAATATTAACAGAATGGAGGTAACTAACTGAATCATTTTTGCATAAAAATGATACCACAAATGCTTGTGCACGTAGTGACGGATAAAAATAAAGTTATGTAGAAAACAAATAAAAAAACCGAAAACCCAATCCAACCAAACAGGGGTTTTATAAATATAATTTTGTTTTAAAATCATATTAATAATATTGGCCTGAATAGTTACTCCGTAGGAATCCGGAAATTTGCGGCCAATTATTTTTTCGTTTAATGGCGTATAAAAATAATCATCCAAGATGGGATTGGCGTTACAATCGGAGCCAAAAAAACCGACCAATACAATTTTGTTTTTCAAAAATCCTTTGGGAAAATTATCCGCTTCAATATCATTCCCGTTAAAATGATGAATGGCATTGAGGTTTCCTTCATAGTTTATAAGCTCATAGGTATTGTTTCTTTTGGCAAAGGCAATGGCCTTTGATGAATCAAACTGTTTTACAACCTCTAAAGAAAATGGATTAACAGGTTTGTTTTTATTTACATCATGGGTTTGCAAATACCTTACAGTTTTGTCCATGGAAGTAATTCTTAAATTGGCATATCCTTCCTTTGGCTTGCCCAAAGTTGGTGAAGTACCGACATAGGTTATTTTATGATTGCCTTCTTCATTTTTGAAATTAGAAGCTAAAACCAATTTCGGGATTTTGGCAAAGGCGGCTTTCAAAAGGCTGTCGTCCATAGGATTTTTAGGTCCTTCAAATCTAAAATCAACCCCGATAACTGCTGGTTTCTCCAAGTTTATTTTATTTAATAAAACCGCTATTTGGCCCCGGCTGCGGTCGGCCGCATTTATTAATACAATATCATTTGATATTTTGGCTTGTATTTCTGATTTCTTAGGATTTTTGCCTGAAAAAATAATATCCGTTAATTCCACGTCTTTAAAACTTTCCCCAATAATATTGAATACCTTTAGATTAAACGGATTAAAGGCGAATATGGCAATGCAGGCAAACACAAATACCGTGGAAAAAAAAGCATCGCGGATAAGGAGTTTGGTGTGTTTTTCAGGCATTGGTTTTTAAAAATATTATGGGCAAAAATAAGCAACTTCGCTTTTAAATTCAGTATCTGAATAATGGAAGCCTTCCTTTTTTTTAGGAAGGCTTCCATAGAACCCAAGACCTGAAAGGTTTCCAAAAAACCTGTCAGGTCTTTTTGGACGTCAGTTTTGCCAACTTATAAAAAAGTTGTCAAATCTTAGTATAGATTACTGCATTAATTAACTTTTCCAACTCGCCAAAGGCGAGTTGGAAAAGTTTTGACCCCACAGATTTGACCCCTTTTCAAAATCTTTTCAAATCTTTTTTAAAAAAATCCCAATCCTTTATTTTATTATTGGATTTTCAATTCCACATAATGAAAATTATGAAAACTCTGTTTGGATTCATCCTTACTGGTTTATTAGTCATTATTGCTATAAATTCCTCAGCCCAATTCAAAGAAAACTTTGAAGATGAAAATTTTTCTGCCAATCCTCAATGGATGGGTGATACAGCCAAATTTAAGGTGATAGCAGGCAAACTGCAATCGCAAAGTTTGGGTATCAATGATAAATTTTATATTTCTACTGTTTCCAAAAGTACTGTAAATACTCAATGGGAATTTTTAATTAATTTACAATTCAATACCTCTTCGGCCAATTATGTTGATGTGTTTTTAACCTCCGATTCAGCTAATTTATCAGGAAATAATTCAGGGTATTTAATCAGAATAGGAACCACAAGCGACAATATAAGTTTTCTGAAAAAATCAGGAATTGCATCTACGGTTTTAATACCCGGTAAAGCAGGGAGTACTAATCATTCAAGTAATGTTTTTAAAATAAAAGTAACCTGTGATGCTAATCGAAATTTTTCATTAAGGATTGATAGCACAGGTTTAGGAACTAATTTTATAAGTGTTGGTTCAATAAAGGATACTACTTTTAAAAGTTCAAATTATTTTGGATTAGTGATTCGTCAATCTACCGCGAGCTTCTTCAACCGTCATTTTTTTGATGATTTTTATGTTGGAAAAATAATTCAGGATACCATTAAACCATTCGTGAAAACGGTTGAAATAAAAAATCCGGATACATTATTGGTTTCTTTTTCCGAGAAACTAAATTTATCCTCCTTGAAACTATTAAATTTTGATATCAACAATACCATTGGAAATCCATATTCAAGCCGGTTCCTTTTATCTGATAGTTCAGTTATTGAACTGGCTTTAGTAAACAGTTTGGCAGCTAATACGCTTTATAATTTTGAGATAAAAAATTGTCGTGACAAGGCAGGAAATTTTTTAAAGGATACCACTTTTAAACTAAAATGGTTTCAGTACGAAAAGCCTATGCAATATGATATTGTAATACATGAATGGATGCCTGATCCTGAGCCAAGGATTGGGTTACCAAACCAGGAATATATTGAACTATTTAATAACTCCAATAAAATTTTACAATTGGAAAATTGTTTTTTAGGAGATAAAAGTTCCGGAACAAAATTGCCCGAAATGGTGTTGGAACCCGATAGTTTTATCATTCTTTGCGAAGCAGGAAATGAAGCTTTATTTATTGCTTTTGGAAAAACGTTAGGGGTAAAAGATTTTCCTTCCCTCAACAATTCGGGGGATGAAATTTATTTACGAAATGCTGAAGGAAAATTAATACATCGGGTAAAATATGATTTGAATTCATATGGCGATTTGTTTAAATCAAACGGAGGCTGGGCTTTGGAAATGATGGACCCTAACAACCCTTGCGAAGCAAGCAATTATAATGCTTCGGTAAATTCCAGCGGCGGAACCCCGGGAAAAATAAATTCAATTCAAAAACCAAATCCGGATAATCAAAAACCTTATATAAATTCAGTTTTTATTAAATCCAGTACTAAACTATGGATTGAATTTAATGAACCAATAGATAGTTTTTCGGCTGTTAATTTGGTCAACTACTCAATTACAGATAATAGTATTCAAAGCATTGTCAGCTTTTTTGAAATCGTAGAGATAAATTTTTCACAACCTCTTTTAATTAATAAAATTTATAATCTTGAATTAAAAAAGCTAATTGACTGCAGTTCTAATTTAATAAATGACACTACTCTTCAAATTGCATTGCCTGAAAAAGTATTGCCCGGCGATATTATTATTAATGAAATACTTTTTAACCCCTCAAGCGGAGGCTTTGATTTTATTGAGGTTTACAACCGCTCTGATAAAATTGTTTCCTTAAAAAATTTAACCCTTTTTAATTTTGATGATAACAAACAACCAGGCGATTTAAGAATTATTGATACATCCGGCATATTAATTTTGCCAAAACAGTTTAAAGTTTTTACTACCAATCCTTCCTGGCTTATTGAAAATTATAAAAATACCGTTTTTAAATCCATCTTTCCAATGGTTTCTCTTCCATCTATGGATGACAAACAGGGACATATTGGAATAACCGACGGTACCGGAACCGTGATAGATGAACTTGATTATTCAGAATCTATGCATTTGCCATTGCTCACAAACATGGAAGGCGTTTCATTGGAACGGATCAGTTATAATGTAAGTTCTATTGAAATTTCAAACTGGACTTCGGCTGCAGCTTCCTATGGTTTTGCTACACCGGGTTTAGTCAATTCACATCATTTTTCAGTAACTTTAGAATTGGATTGGTTAACTATTGAACCGGCTTTGTTTTCGCCCGATGAAGATGGACTTAATGATGTTGCATCTTTTACCATTACTTCTGTTTCCCAAAATCAACAAGCTACACTTATAATTTTTGATGCATTCGGACGATTGATAACCACTTTGGTTAATAATGCACTGATTGGAAATACACAAACCTGGTTTTGGGATGGAACCTATGATGGAAATAAAAAAGCAGCTATTGGTATTTATATTGTTTATGCCGAGTTATTTGGATTGGATGGGAAACGGCTGGTGAAAAAGAAAACGGTTACGGTGGGGGGAAAGTAAGAAAAAATAACACGGGGATGCAGTGAAAAGGGAGTTTCACAGAGATTGATTTACAAAAAAATAATTTTAAAAAGAAAAAATAATTTATTCTTCTCCGTGTTTCTTTGTGAACTCTGTGTCTCCGTGTTTCCATTTTTTTGTTAAGGATTTATAAATAAAACTCCTTCGTCAATTCAAAATACTCGTCTGTAAATCCCAATCCTTTTCCTTTTCTAATAAATAATTCATTTGGTAAAAACTTTTCTTTTTTATCTGAAAATTCAATCAAAATTCTTTCAATTGGCTTAAGGGGGTAAGAAATAACTTGGGTAATTTTATTTGGAAATAACTGAAAAGATTCTGCCGTTTCTACCCATTTATCTGAGATATCAAAAGGAATTATCAAGGATATTTTACCTTCATCGGCCAAAAGTATTTTACAACTTTTAAAAAAATCTTCCGGTGATAATGTATCTGTATGCCTTGCATGATGCCTTGTTTTATTAGGGGCCGGTGTGCTGTTGCTAAAAAAAGGCGGATTGCAAATGATATGGTCAAAAGCAATTTCAGATAGAGAAGAATATTCCTGAATTGAAATAAGAGTAGCTTCCAACCGGTTTTTCCATGGACTTAATTCAAAATTTTCGGAAGCTTCATTTATTGACTTTTCATCAATATCTATTGCTTTTATTATAGTATCTAAATTTTTTTGAGCCATTATTAAGGCAATTATTCCACATCCGGTGCCAATATCTAAAATATTTTTACAATTTTTTATTTCGGCCCAGACACCTAATAATACGGCATCCGTTCCTACCTTCATGCTGCTGTTGGCATGGCTTACAGAAAATTGTTTAAACCGAAATATCATTTGGCAAAGAACGATAAAAAGAGTGGTTTTGTCGAAGATATTAAAAAATTATAGTACTATGTATTGCATAGTATTATTTAAAACACATATCTTTGCTTCGCCAAATAACAAAACCCAAATAATAAATAACAAATAAAACCCAAATAATAAATAACAAATAAAACCCAAATAATAAATAACAAATAAATTTCAAATATGAATAATCAAATTATCAAACTAATATCCAAT
>CAYHCM010000050.1:10530-22875 GCA_964355045.1 uncultured Chitinophaga sp.
AAATAACAAATAAATTTCAAATATGAATAATCAAATTATCAAACTAATATCCAATCTCGAAATGTTTGACATTTTTAAAAATTGGCCATTGGATATTATTTGTTTTTTATAATTTATTATTTGGGATTTTAAAAACTGGCCTTTCGATATTATTTGTTTTTTGGAACCTGGAATTTGGAATTTTTAAGAAGAAGATGAACGTAGAAAATACCATATCACAAATGCGTAAGGGAATACTGGAATACTGTATTCTGGCCGTAATTAACCGGGGTGAAATTTATGCCTCAGATATTTTAACAGAATTAAAGGAAGCACATTTAATAGTGGTAGAAGGAACCTTGTACCCCCTTTTAACCCGACTGAAAAACGCCGGTTTGCTGGCATATACCTGGAAAGAGTCACTACAGGGCCCGCCACGAAAATATTTTTTATTGACTGATGAAGGCCGAAAATTTTTGTCGGAATTAGATCAAACGTGGAAAGACCTTAATTACTGTGTAAATAAAACAACCCAGACTATTTAAGATTTTAGAATTACGATTTTAGATATACGATAAAGAATTACAATTTTAGATATAAAAAAAATAAACATGGACAAAATAATTACAATTAACCTTGGCGGTTATGCCATCAAAATGGAAGAAGATGCCTACGAAGCATTAAAACCATACATCCGCCAAATTGAAGAAACTTTTGCCAATACTGAAAATGGCAAAGAAATTATTAACGACATTGAAGCCCGTATAGCCGAAATGCTGATGGAACGCACCGAAGGCAAAGTGTCGGCAACTTTGGAAGATGTGGAATTTGTAAAGAAAACCATGGGCAATCCGGGTGAGTTTGACGAAACTGAATCAGAAGAAAAACCAAAGGAATCCTCTGTTCCAAATGATAGTATCCGAAAACGCCTTTACCGCGATACTGACAATAAGGTGTTTGGAGGAGTGTGTTCAGGCATTTCAAATTATTTTAATATTGACCCAACCATAATCCGGTTAATTTGGATTGGACTTATTTTCTTCTTTGGAACAGGGATGCTGCTTTATTTCATACTTTGGATTATAGTTCCCGAAGCCTTAACAACAGCCCAAAAATTGGAAATGAAAGGTGAAGCTCCCACGTTTGACAATATTATTAACCGTGTAAAAACAGAAGCAGGGAAGGTAGAACAAAACCTGAAAGCTCAAAATTTCGGACAAAAAATAGGTGATATCTTTAGCAGTCTTACTCCCCTGTTTTTGGCAGTTTTTAAATTATTGGCCATGTGTATCGGTTTATTTGTTTTAGTAGTTTTATCCGCTATTCTTATTGCCCTTATTTCAGGAGGCACCAGTTTTATTGCTAATCATAATATTGTTTCTTTTCAAAATATTCCCAATTTTTTTGATACTGACTGGGAGTTTTTAACCTTTAAAATATTGGCAGGTTTATTTATCTGCATTCCACTGTTTACTATACTTGCCGGTCTTCTTAAGTTTGCTTTTAATACACAAGTAAATTTTAAACCGATACGCCGGGTGCTTGGCTGGGTTTGGGTGGCTACCATCCCTTTTCTTATTTATTTTGTTTATTCGGGTATAAAAAATTTTAAAGCATACGAAACCATTTCAGTTGAAAAAACGGTTCGAATAAACACCCCTATTTTAATTAAAAATACTTTTAACGACGACGATTATATATTCGAACGAATAGATGTTCGTTTAACTTCTTCCGCAGACAGCCTCGTTCATATTGAAATTATTCAATCGGCGAATGGTAAAAATTCAGAACAAGCCCGTGAGATGGCTCAACGAAATGGTGCAACTTTTACAGTTACCGGAAACGAACTTAATCTGATTACTTCTGATTATTTTCAAAAAACAGGATTGTTTCGCCGCCAAAAGATTGAATATAATATTCAAATCCCAAATGGAAAGTCGTTTACACTTGACAAATCCTTTCAAAAATTAGGGGTACATGTTGTTGTCACAGGTCAAAATATAACCTATTATGCCAATGATGAAAATGACAAACCTAATTCCCTTATTTTTCTTAACGGCTCATTATATTGCCCTACATGCCCCGATTCTATTCCTCAGGGAAGTTCGGGTTTGCATACATATACCGACTTCAGTAAAATAGAAGTCGAAGGTATGATTGATATAGAAATAAGACCGGGAAAAACTTATTCCGTTCAAAAATCAGGACCTTCAAATGTTTTAAAACACCTGGATATTTGGCAATCGGGCAATACTTTAGTTATTAATTTGAGTGAAGATTATTTTAATATCAGAACACGACCTAAAGTAATAATTATTATGCCCGAATTAGTGAGCCTTAAACTTTCGGGTGCGGTGGATTGCCGGTCGGGTCATTTTGGGGGCGAAGAATTATATGTTGAATTAACGGGTGCCTCCAAAGCTATAATGGATAACGAGTTTAGCCAAATAAATATTGAAATGAGCGGGGTTAGCAATTTGGATTTATCAGGAAATACAAAAACCTTTCGCCTTGATGTTTCAGGAACTTCACACGTAAATGCACAAAAACTAAACATGGAAACGGCCAAAGTAAATTTATCAGGAGTTTCCGAAGGCATATTAGGTCCGTCAAAAACCATAACAGGTGAAATATCGGGTGCCAGTAAATTAGAATATTCGGGAAATCCGGATATACAGGTGAATAGTTCGGGGGTAAGTAAAGTGAGGAAATATGATTTGTAGGTTTTTTGACTTTTTTAAAATATTTGCTGTTTGAAATCTTTCCGATTACGTCTTTGACTGAACTTTCAAAATGTAGGTAATCTTATCTGCCGATATTGAATCCCTAAAAGGATTTGGTTTACTTAATAGTTGGGAGAATAAGTTGTAAAAATAAATTTAACAATCCTCTGCAAGTGCCACTGGGCATGTCTCGTATTGATAAAGGTCGGTATCATTTGGAAACTAAATTTTAAACGGATCCATTAGATATCTTACATAATTCAAATATTCTATTTCATCCCTAAAGGGATTTGTTTTTCATTGGTAAATTGTTTCTACCGTTATTTAATCCTAACGGGATTTTAAAAGCCCGCCTTAGGCGGGCAAAATATCGGTAGAAACACCTTTTTAATATGAAAAAAGTGCCGTAGGCACGAAATATATTTCTACTCATGATGAATTATGAAAGAGGTCTATTAAATAATTCAAGAACTTTATTTTTAAAATCTACCTTTCTGCCTTTTTTAAAGGACACAATTCTCTTAATTTTTTTAAATTGTGTGCTAAAGGAAATTATAATCTGTAATTTTGAGATTTTAAATTTATATACACTTAATTTTTTCAACCAATGAACAAAGGAACAGTCAAATTTTTTAACGCGTCAAAAGGCTATGGTTTTATCAAGAACAACGACAATGGCCAGGAAGTTTTTGTACACGTAACCGGTCTTATTGACCAGATTTCTCAAGACGATCAGGTAACCTACGATGTAGAAGTAGGTAAAAAAGGTCCTTCTGCCGTAAATGTAAAAAGAGCTTAAGATTATTTTAGTCTCTTACCTACCATAAAAGGCAGCAAGAGTCCAATAATATGAATGGCTTAAGCCCTGCAAAGTGTTTCATTTAAACGAAATATTTTGCAGGGCTTCTTAATTTATAGGAGGGGCATACCTGGTCAAGCCCCAAATTTTCAAGAACCAATTTTCAAATTCCAAGACGACGTATTCTTGGATTTTGGAATTTGGGATTTGATTTACCTTTTCTTATTCCCCATAATACGCAAAGGCTGCCCAATAGTAAGGATGGCGATATTCCGCTCTTTTACGCAAATCAATTTGAGATTTACGCAAAGCTTCGGGTATGCTATAGAATTCAAGGTTATTATAAAAATTTTCCATCAGTTTACAGGTAGATTTGTCATTAATATTCCAAAGAGTTGCGATAACAGACCCTATACCTGTGCTAAGAAAGGATGAGGCAGTTCCATAATTCGAATTTATATGGAATGAGGTATCTTTTACATACGTAGCGCTTCCTTGTTCGTCAGCGGTAACTGCAGATTGGCATGCAGAGAGAACCAGCAATGATAAATTTTCAGCGGTGTGTTCGGCCAGTTCAGAAATTATATTTAAATATTTATTGGTTGGCGACAATGAATCAGAGGCGATGAGCACATAGGAACTATCATAATTTTTATAATTAAAAAATCCGTGCGTAGCAAAATGTATCACATTCACACTATCGAATTGGGCAACTATATTATCCCTTACTGCCATATTTCCCGTTAATACTTTGGAATTTTTAAATCTGTCTTTTATCCAATTTACTTCGTACTCAGAGTAGGGCAATGAATAATCAGGATTTCCAACCGCCAGAATTTTCATTTTATCAAACGCAAGACTATCGCGGTTTATGCCTAATCGTATCCTGTTATTATTTAATATTATTTTTTCATCTATAAGATAGGTTATTGAATCTCCCGATATATTTGATACAAGCGCACAAAAAGGAATTATTCGCATATCAACATTTGAAATAATATTTAAAGTTTTTTTAGAAAAAATTTCGGGCCTTAAATTTCCGATAAGTATCTTATAAAGCTCATTGCTTAGGTTATTTAATTTTTTTGAAGAGTTATTATTATTATTTGAGTTGACCATTCCAGCACCCCTGCTCAAGGAAGTTGAAGTGCCGGGGGATCTGAGGAGTTGATAGTTCAGTAGAATTTTTTTTCTAAGCTCCCGGGCATCCATTTCAACAACCTTAGCGAAAGCAGAATCGGATGTGGCACAAAAAATATACAAATTTTTTTCGCCCAGCAAATACACAATAATAGCCATAGATTTAGGGATATATTTTCTTTCATATCTTAAATCATTCGGATCTATGCTGTTCGAAATTCCTTCTCTCAATTGAGGATAATTGAGGATTAATTGAGTAACGAAACGCGAATAGTCGGTGCTTTTAACATGTTTTATTACCAATGAATCGGCATTTTGAGAATAGCCTGATTTGCCAATAAGGAATAATACAAAAACTATATACTTCGTCAAATTCAATTTAAAAAGATCAGGTATTATTCACCGTAATATGCAAAAGGTGCCCAATAATACGGGTGGCCGAAGCCGGGCATTTTGCTCACTTCAATTTGGGCCTTGTGCAAAGCTTCCATTTTACTCATTTGATGGGTTTTTATATTTTGATAAAACTTGGACATGATAAGCTGCGTAGCTTTATCATCCACCTGCCAAAGGGATGCAAAAACGGTTTCGACCCCGGCAGTTAAAAATGCGGAGGCGGTGGTTTGTGGCCAACCTTCAACCAAATCACTTTTTACAGCCGTTTCACATGCCGAAAGAACAACAAGCGAGTATTTTTCTATTTTGTCAAGTTCGCTTATATCATTGAGGGTAAAATGCCCGTCGTCGCTGTTTTTTACATCAGGAGCCATTACTAAATACGAACTGTCGAAATTATTATAATCCATAATGCCATGGGTGGCAAAATGCATCACATTAAAATTGCCCGACTGACTCATCAACTCAGCTTTGGTAGCGCTTGGACCAATTAATATAACTGCGGCAGGAAACAATTTTTTAATATCGTTCACCTCAATTTCGGCATTTGGTAAACTTTTATCGGCATTGCCAATAGCTACCACATTAAAATTTGCTAAATCTACTATTTGTGAAGTACCCAAAAATTTAAGACGGCTGCTGTATTGAATGGTAAATTCATCCATCAGATAGGTCAATTTTTTATCTTCTTCTTTGGCTATCAAGGCATGGAAAGGGAGGTAAAACAAATCGCCGTTAGGTATAATAGCTATGCGGGTTTTGCCGCCAATTTCTTTTTTTACCGAACCTATTAATAAATTATATAACTCTTTGTTTGTTTCGTTTAAAACCTTTTCAGGATTATCAACCTTTGGCGTGTTAACGGTTTTGGTACCACGACGGGTTGTAGGCAAAAATCCGGGATTGCGAAGGATATTATAAACTGTCATTATTTTTTTACTCAGTTCTTTACTTTCTATCGGCACTACTCTGGCAAACACCGAATCGGTAGTGGCACAAAAAATATAAAGATTTTTATCAGCCATCAGGTAAAGCAATACCGCCTGATCGGGTGCAATGTTTTCTTTGGCAGCCCTGAAATCATCGGGGTTTACGCTATTGCTTATATACACCTGAATTTTAGGATTATTTTTTACCAAATCCTTTACAAAGTTTTTGTATTCTTTTTGACCAACTTCCTGTATGGCTTCCAGTTGTTTTATCAATTCCGTTTTTTGTAATTCAGCAGGTTTTGATTTTTCTTTTACAATTTCCTCATTTATTTTTTCAAGGGCTTTTTGCTTTTCTTCAGCCTCGGCCAATGCCTTTTGGGTTTCACCTTTCGCTCCGGTTTCTCCGCCACGTAGTTGCTTAAATTTAGCATTCAGTGCTTCATTATTTCCTTTTTCCAAATATAAAATGGCTTCTTCAATTTTGCCTTGGGTTAACAGCCATTCCACAATGGTTTCATACATTTTTTGTTGCAAATCGCCTGAGGCAAACATTTTTTGAGCCTGGGCACCACCTGTAATCTGACTGCTTATTGTTTCCAAAATTCCAATGGCTCGTTTTATCCGGCGAAGTGCTGTATCATTCTGCCCCAGGGCTTTGTAGCTTAAGGCACTGTAATAATAAGCCTCATATAAATATTTTAAAAATCCGATGGGTTCCGATTTTTTAATAGTTTTTTCGTGCCATTCAATAGAGGATTTATAATCCTTCTGTTCATATTTTACACGCCCTATCTGGTTATATACATCGGTTGTACTTTCTATTTCGCCCGAGTCACCAATTATTTCATATGCTTTAAAGGCATTGATTTCAGCCTCATTATATTTTTGCCTTTTAATTTGATATTTTGCCATTATGCGCAATGCGATTCCCTTGTTGCGTTTTTCTTCGCGTTTCATAGAACCTTCAAGGCCTGATGTTAACCATTTTTCGGCTTCAGTATATTCGTTTTTATAAACATATACCTCGCCAATATTTACCCTTACCAAATTAATAAAATCTCCATCGGGGTCTATTTTTTTTAGAATTTCGAGGGTTGGATAAAAATAAGTCAACGAACTGTCGTAATTGCCCTGATGATAAAAAATAGTTCCCGCATTGTTAAGCGGTGTGCTTCTGAAAAACTCATTGTTTATGGCTTTGTAAATACTATCTGCTTTCATATAATAACTTACCGCCGTAGTGTATTTCGATTGCTGATTGTACAAGTTTCCCATTTCAATATAATTGGAAGCTACACCCCATGGATTATCGGTTTTGATATACAAATCTTTGCTTTGCTCTAAATAGGCAATTGATTTTTCAAATTGTCCGGTAACACGCCCTATGCTTCCCATGGCATTCAGGGCATTGGCAATGGCACTGTTATTTTTTATTTCTTCTGATAGTTTGAGGGCTTCATTAAATTTTTTCTCCGCCTCTCTAAAGTCACCCATATTGGTATAATAATAACCAATATTTACCAAGCTGTAGGTTTGTTGCAGCCGGTCTTTTATATCCAGATATATTTGCCGGCAACTGTCGAGATACGGTTTTGATCTGGAATAAAAGCCCATGGTAGAATACAAACTGCCAATAGATGATAAACATACTGCAACATTATAAGGGCTGCCGGTAGCTTTGGCTATTTGTAAGGCTTGTTTATAAATTTCCATGGCCTTTTTATTATCCTTAAGCTGGAATTCAGTAAGACTCCCGATGTAGTTAAGGGTGTACATTTGACCGCTTTGGTCGCCGGTTTCTTTTTGAATCATTAAAGCAGTATCTAAATAGCTGAGGGCATTTTTATATTTATTTTGTTTGGCAACTGCAGAGGCTATATTGTAATACATATTACCAACTTCTATCTTGTCATTTAATTCCTTATAAAGTGTTAGGGCCTCCATATAATTTTTTAATGCCGAAACATAATTTGAAATTTTTTGATCCATTGACCCCCGTTTGTTGGCAATACTGGCAAGGCTCGATTTATCATCTAATTTTTTATAAATTTCAAAGGCTTTATCAAAATAGTTATTGGCTTTGGTGTATTCCCCGTTTTCCTTATACAACGAACCTATTTGTCCTAAAGAATAGGCCACCCCTGATTGGTCGTTCCCTTCATCTCTTAATTTTACAGCCGTATCATGGGCGGCTATTGCCAAATCGTATTCACCTAAATTATACAAAGCCTGACCTGTGGAGGCTTTCGAAAAACCGGCCCCGGCTTTATTATCCCAGCTAAGTTTCATGCGGTAAGCCATATTATAATAATCAGCCGCTTTTTGATAATCATTTAAATCAAAAAGTACTCCAGCCAAATCATCATACGTTTCAGCTACTTTTTTTTGATTGCCCAATTGATTGTACCGTATTTTAAGAGACTCATACGCTTTAAATGCTTCGGGATATTTTCCTTGTTTTTTCAAAATTTTGGCAATGTATTTATAGGCATTGAGCGATCGGGCACGGGCATCCACATTATTAGCTTTAGTATATAAAATAGTCGCTTTGGTGTAGCATAATAAAGCCGAATCAAAGGCACTTAAGGCATACAGGGCATCAGCCATACCATGCAAGGCAATGCCTATCCCCTTATAATATTCGGATGAATCAGTAGCTTCAATTTTGCTTTTTAAAACATAACTCTTTCTGTAAAATTCCAACGACTTTTTGTAATTCTCCAAATCATAATATTTTGCTGCTAAATTGCCTATACAAAATCCTTCGCCTTTTATATCCTTGCTTTTTTTGAAATAAATAATGCCGTTGTTATAGGCTTTTAAAACCGAGTCATGTTCATTGCGCGAATCGTGAAGCCGGGCTTTAAAAAAATAACTCCACCCTATTTGATCCTGTAAATCCATAAAAGCCGCTATTTTTCGATGCCGCCTGTTTATTTCAAACGCCAGTTCAGCTTTATCATTTCGCTCCAGTTCTTCTTCATCATTGCCCAAATAGGTAAAAAAATCATTGTCAATGGCATCTTGTTTGTATAAATTGGCTATAGCTTTCAGTTCATTATCCGTCGAATTATTTTTTATAGCATCATAAAATTCGCCATAACTTACCGGGCAATTAACCAAAACCCAATCGGCGTATTTTACCACCAACGATATTCGTCCATAATACGAGGCGGCAAAAAACGAAGCATAATTCAAAAAATCTTTGATGTCTTTATTGGAAGTAATTCTCATCGCCTCCAAAAGAGTTTTCCCTTCAAACCTTCCCGATTTGGCCACCTGTTTCAATACTTCAATATTGCTTTCCTCAAATTTTTTATAGGCTTTATGAATATCGTTTTCCATAGATAAAACAATATCTTCAAAAATGGAATCGCTGCCGTGCATATACCATTGCCTGTAATCATAAAAATCGTATCCGTCAATATTATAAAAACCGGTGTTGTACATCAGGCATTTGGTCACAAGGTCATGAATTCGCTTGGGAAACTGAATGGGCAGTTTTACCATATCACCACTAAAAATCAAATGCACTGAATCGGTTCCCTGGAAATCGAATATTTTTAAAATAGCCTGACTTTCGGCAATATCCACCACTTCGCAATAGCCTAAAAACTTATTGCTGTGCCCGCTTATCAGTTCGTTTTTTACACCTCTTACAATACCCAAAGTACCTAACCCAATACCGTCATAAGTTCCGAAATTTATTTTTACTTTTATCGTATCATCTGTGTATGGGTATGTTTTCTTTATGGCAAAATAAAATTCGGTGCGTTCGGTTTTATCAAAAACAGGCAGGTTAAAAACAAAATTTTCCAGGCGGGTTTCGCGATAGCAATAGCCAAGATAAGGTATAGCATTATTTATTATGGCCTGATCGCGGGGTCGCTGAACATATTTCAGCATGCGTTCAAAAGCTTCCATCCCCCATAAGTATTGGCCCCATTTCATATCAATATAGCCAATCATAAATTCGCCGTGGATGATAGCCTGAGTATCAGGCTGGTCAGTAGCTTTTTCGGATTTTATTAAATTCAAATAAATATCGAGAGCTTCGTCACGGCTTGTGGTGTCGCCAAGGGTTTCATACAAAATTGCCAAACTATCAGCCTTCGTAATCAATAAAGCATTTTCGGGTTTATAATTTTGGGCATCAGCTTTGAGTACAAAACCACCCAAAAGAAGCATTATCAGGCAATACTTGGTAAAAAGTTTCATAGTGTTACATAAATTTATTTTCAAACGTAACAAATTAATGCGAAAAAGCACCATGAGGTGAATGGAGGAGGGGAATTTATTTTTGGATTTGGGGAAATGGGGGGAGGGGGGATGGGTTTGTTTGAGTACTTGACTCCTTGAAACTTGAAATTTGAAAATGGAAATTTGGGATTGGATTTTGGAATTTGGGTTTTGGGTTTTGGAATTTAAAAATTGGTTCTTAGAGCATTAATCTGTATAGGTATGGCTAGATTAAACATTACTATAAAACGGCAGTAATTTAAATTTGCTGCCGTTTTATAGTTTTTGTATATTTGCCTCAATTTTACAAATCATCGCAACTGACAAACTAAATATAAAACAATTACAACTCCATTTTAGTAATGGCATAAGCTTCGAAACGAAGGATATAGTTTCGTTTTACAAAAAGTATGAAGCAGGTATAAAACTATCAACTGTCAATTGGAGATTATTTAAGCTAATTCAGAAAGGTTTTCTCAATCGCATTGGCAGGGGGAAATTCAGTATCGGAGAAAAAAATATATTCATTCCCGAAATTTCACCAAAAATGCAAGCAATTTTCAGTATTCTTAAAAAGAAATTTCCGTTTCTTAAAATTTGCATATGGAATACTTCTGCCTTAAACGAGTTTATGGTTCATCAACCCGGAAGATTTTATTTACTAATTGAAGTGGAAAAGGAAGCGACCCAATCGCTATTTCACTTTTTAAAAGAAGCAAAATATTCCGTTTTCATTGAGCCTACAAGCGATATTCTGGAAAAATATGTGCCCAATGATAATGAATCTTTAATTCTCAGGCCGCTTATATCTGAAGCTCCGATACAAAAAATAAATGGAATTAATACAGCAACCATAGAAAAAATGTTGGTTGATGTTTTTTGTGATGCTATCATTTTTTCAGCCCATCAAGGCGCTGAAATGCGAACACTTTTTAAAGAAGCACTAAACAGATATTCAATAAATCAAAACAGAATGCTTCGTTATGCCGACAGAAGGGGGAAAAAAGAAAGTTTTAATACGTACTTAAATTCAGCAATAAATATACTGCAGCAGTAGCTATTGGTGTCGTTTTATAGAAAATGATAAATCAAAATAAAATATCAATAGACTGGATTAACAAGGTTTCTGTGGAAAATCGAAATGCAGATAAAATCCTTGTTGAAAAGGTTATTCGTGCCTTGCTTTTATTAGAGGGCCTTGTAAAACAAAAACTGCCTTTTGTTTTTAAAGGGGGTACCGCATTAATGCTTCATCTGAATTCAACAAAGAGATTATCAATTGACATAGATATTATTTTGCCAACTGTTCCTAATAATCTTGAAGGTTTACTAGATGCCACTGCCATAGAACAAGGCTTTATCCGTAAAGAATTGCAGTTTCGCAATACACCATCAAATATCAAAAAGGAGCATTATAAATTTTTCTATACCCCAATTCACAAGTCAAACCTGGCAGATGATTATGTATTGCTCGATATTTTATTTGAAAAAGCAAAATACGAACAGGTAATAAAAATTCCAATTCAATCAACGTTTCTCCAGATTAAAGGCTCACCACTTCTAGTAGATGTGCCATCGCTGGAAGATATACTCGGTGACAAACTAACTGCATTTGCCCCGAACACAACCGGAATACCATACTTCAAAAAAGAAGACAGTATGAGTATGGAAATCATGAAACAACTATATGATATTGGCAATTTATTGGATGTGGTGAACGATACCCAAATTATTAAATCTACATTTTATCGTTTTGCAAAAACGGAATTATCATATCGAAATCAAAGCGGTATAAATGAAAAAGATGTATTGGAAGATATTTTACAAACTTCTCTCTGTATTGCTACAAGAGGCTCTGACGGCAAAGGAAATTTTGAAGAATTACAGCATGGAATCAGGAGGATAGCCGGTTATATTTTTTCCGAAAGCTATCACATCGAAAAAGCCATCTTACATGCTTCTAAAGCCGCCTATTTATCAGCTTTAATTTCGTACGACGGGAAGGTTATTGAAAAATTCAAAAATCCATTGGAATTAAAAGACTGGATAATTGGCAGAACCAATGAACACAAAACTGAATAAATTTAAAAAATCCAATCCGGAAGCGTTTTTCTATTGGTATAAAGTTTATGAACTT
>CAYHCM010000051.1:0-8823 GCA_964355045.1 uncultured Chitinophaga sp.
GATATCATACCTCCCAAATGGGCGGCATTATCAATTTGTCCTGCTGTACCAATTAATAAATTGAACAATATCATAGGCACCACACTTCGGAGCATGGCGGTTCTGAATCCTTTTTCCAAAATATTGGTAGTTAATAGGGCAAGAAATAATCCGAACATTCCAAAGATAGCGCCCGAAGCACCGGCACCGGCTCCGAAGCTGTGCCAAACAATACTGTTTAGTCCGCCGGCTAATCCTGCAATTAAATAAGCAAAAGCAAATCGCCAACTGCCAATCATGCGTTCCAAAAACATACCGATGCTATAAAGTGCCCACATATTAAAAGCGATATGAATAATACCGTAATGAAGAAAACAGGACGTTACTAATCGCCACCAATCGCCATTTAAAACCAGACTTCTGTTTAAGCCTCCCCATTTTAACATTTCAATTGGATCCGGAAGCATAGGGCTTATTCCGGTAAGAACCATGACCAATAAAACAAGAACATTAATACTAATGATGGCCGGGGTTACCCTACAATTTTTGCGAAAACTAAAAAACGTTTTGAAT
Organism: uncultured Chitinophaga sp.; assembly: GCA_964355045.1. Classification (GTDB taxonomy): domain Bacteria; phylum Bacteroidota; class Bacteroidia; order NS11-12g; family UBA9320; genus JABWCE01. The sequence continues at coordinate 553 of CAYHCM010000051.1, forward strand.
TCCGATTTATTTGAATCCTGATTTGATTCCTCCTCACTATTTTCCATTGGGTTATTCATAAAATAATGATGTTTCAGACTTCGTACTTCATTATCGAATGATGGAGATGAAACAAATTTATGAAGGCTTTGGGCAAATGAATCCACAATAAATTGATTGGCCTGTTCTGCCAAATCAGAGGTACATGTTATGGTTACTTCATTTCTTGAAACAGAAAAAATAAGTTCTGCATTTTGATTATTTACCGTAACTTTTTCAGCTTTTATAAAAATATCTTTATAATCTTTGATTGCCCACCCTTCTTTTTGCAAAATAGAAAGCGAGGCCGCTATCAGTTCGGGTGCATCAATATTTTCAAAATCGGCTTGGAGAGAGTAGTAGGGCATTTCTTAATTTGAAATTTGGTTTTTGGAATTTGAATTTTTGGAATTTTCCTTAAACAGGTTGTCCATTAACCAACAAGCCTGCCTTTGCTAACCAGTTTTTCATTTTAGTTATCTTATCCGGATTTTCAGTTACCTGCAATTTGGTTTGATTGATAATATAATTCAAAGTTTCAGGCGACGAGTTATCCATTTCGGCAAATTTTTCGTCCGGAATATTTATTGAAAACCGGGCATAATTGCCTTCTACCATCATTTCCAGCATTTCATAATCTGTGGCTCTGTTTACACCTCGCATCATAATATCCGAAATGCGGGTGGCCCAAAATAACTGACCTTTACTTTTAGCCTGCTTGGCAGTTATCTGTCCCGAATAAGTTCCGGTACCAACGCTTAATACATAGACATCCTCATAAACTATATCCGGCAGTCTTGCCATTTCAGGCATATATTCATCCTTATTTTTCGAAAACTCAGCCACTGCCCCTAAGGCCGGATTATTGATAAACACCCCCCCGTCAATGCAAAGCCTTTTGGGATCCTCCTTATCATTTGGGTAGATAAATTCGTAGGCAGGCAAGTAAGTAGGTGCAGCAGATGTGGCCCTGCAAACATGATATTGTAAAATATTCTGAGCGGGATGTTTTCGTGAAGAACGGGTTTTGAAAAATAAGGGCATATTATTATTTAAATCATAACTTGTTACCATTATATGGGTTAAACAATCGTTGAGTGTAGCTTGCCCTAAAATTTCAGAAAAAACTTTTTCCACCCCTTTATCACTGTATTTTGGATTAGCCATATCTGATATTGCTCCTGCCTTTTGGGCAAACCAATTTGTTCTCGGAGGAAAAATTTCCTTTCCCCTTTCGGTATATATTTTAAGTATGTAATCAAGATTATATTTTGCCTCTTTTATACCGGCAGCTTTGGGAATTGTAGCTGCACAAGCAATAAGCCCGCCTGTAGATGTTCCGGCTATCAGATCAAAACTTTCCCAGATTGGTTTTCCGGTTAATTCTTCTACCTTTTTAAGAATAGTTACAGGAACCACGCCCCTCAAGCCGCCACCGTCAATGGCCAAAATTCTAAATTTCTTCATGTTTTATAATAATTATTGTTACCTGCGAATGTAGTTTTTTATTAAAATTAAATACGGGATTTTTTAAACTCTGCCCTTTAATACCCATTTTTCAATTTCTTGTATTGCTGATAATTCATCTTCCCAACCAATCAATTTTGTAGTTTCATTTAGCTTGTCATAATTCAAAAACCAGAGAACTAAAATATCCATTATAGCCGGATACAGAGTTTTTAATTCATTAAAATTGGTGGCACAAATGGTTCTTAAAACATGATTTACAGGCACACCAATTATTTTAGAATCAAGCTCGTTGTTGTCGCTAAGTCGTAAAACTGCAATTGGCATAAATTCAAATATGGTGGATATTGGCAGGCTTTCACAAATCAGTAACGCATCTATAGGGTCGCCATCTCCTCCTTTGCTTTTGTCCATTAGTGTTCCGGGAACAAAACCATAATTTAAAGGATATCCCAAAAAATCAATGAGTCGTGGTTTGCCATTTCTCCGGCTTATTTCAAAAGCACCTGTTTCTTTATTAATTTCGGTTTTTCGATTTGTGCCGGCCGGAATTTCTATTATAGCCTGATAATTTCCGGAAGCGTTTTTTGAGGGCAGATAAAGTAGATTGGTCATCACTTGCAAAAATGGGTAATCCATTTCTTTATTCAAATTATACCCGAAAATAATTTGAATTTAGAAATGATTAATGCCGATAGAGTAGCTGTAATAGAATCCCAATTTTTTGAGACACTATTTCAGATACCGTGTCGGTATTATTTGTTTTAACAATTCACTCTCCATTCTTCAACATTTTTTCGCATTTTTGCAGTCTGTTTTAATCAATAATAATAATGTCTGAATTTCAATTAGTAATGCCACGGATGGGCGAAAGTATAGCTGAAGCAACCATTATTCGCTGGCTAAAAAACGAAGGAGACAAAATAGAAGCCGATGAAGCTGTATTAGAAATAGCTACGGATAAAGTAGATAGCGAAATACCTTCTCCCAAAGGAGGAATTTTGGGTAAAATACTTTTTAAAGAAGGGGAGGTTGTTCAGGTAGGGGCTGTTATTGCCATTATTAATTTAGAGGTTGAATCTCAGGTTGCATCTGCTTCGGTTGATATTCAGGTTGAAACAGAGGAAATAAAAACTGAAACAGAAGTTCCAAAAGTTGAACCAATATTTTCGATTAAATCGAATTATAACGATATTCCAACCAACACAGGCAATAGATTTTATTCTCCTTTGGTATTAAATATAGCAAAGGAGGAAGGCGTTGGTATGTCCGAATTGGAAAAAATAACAGGAACAGGTAAGGACGACCGAGTAACCAAGCGGGATATTTTAGAATATATTGAAACTAAGGGAAAGAAACCTACCGAAACTTCAGAATCAGTTAAGCTTTCTGAAAATGAGCCAATCTCTCAACAACCTGCTTTAGATGAAGGTTCAAAAGTGGCAATACCCGCCCAGAGCATTAATATTACTCTAACTGAAGGAGATGAAATAATAGAAATGGACCGGATGCGAAAACTCATAGCCGACCATATGGTAATGAGTGTTCAAACCTCGCCGCACGTAACTTCCTTTGTGGAAGCTGATGTTACCAATTTGGTTAATTGGCGCAATAAAATGAAGGATATGTTTAAAAAACGGGAAGGTGAAAATTTAACATTCACGCCTCTTTTTATTGAAGCCCTGGTAAAAGCCATCAAAGATTTTCCGATGATAAATATTTCGTTGGATGGTGATAAAATTATTAAACGCAAAAATATAAACATAGGCATGGCTGCTGCTTTGCCTAGCGGTAACCTGATTGTTCCGGTTATAAAAAATGCCGATACCAAAAACTTATTAGGATTAGCCAAAGCAGTAAACGATTTAGCCAACAGAGCACGAATTAATAAACTTACACCTGATGATATTCAGGGTGGAACCTATACTATTACCAACGTAGGCACTTTTGGAAATGTATTGGGAACACCTATAATTAATCAGCCTCAGGTAGCCATAATGGCCACAGGTGCTATTCGCAAAAAACCGGCTGTTTTAGAAACTGAATTTGGTGATGTAATTGCCATCCGTCATATGATGTATTTAAGCCACAGTTACGATCACCGTGTGGTGGACGGTGCTTTAGGTGGAAGTTTTGTAAGGCGGGTTGCTGATTATTTAGAAAAATGGGATGTGAACAGGGAAATATAAGAAATTCTAAAATAGAAATTTGAAGCCATTCCGAAAATTAACAAAATCAAAATTTACGTAAAATCGCAACGATACTGCAAAACCCAAAGAGTTGAAAAGTCAATGGGGGTTTCTCTCAAGGTTCCTTAGGCCTAAATTGTCCCGATAATTATCGGGATGGATTTTAATCCGTTGCCAGAATGAAATGTCATAAAATGTCGAAGTATTTTTGAAAACTTTTCTTTGTTAAATAATTTCCAAATACAGTTCCTCCACTTTTTTTCTTGCCCAGGCTGTTTTTCGTAAAAAAACAAGACTTGATTTTATACTTGGATTTTCATTAAAACATCTGATATTAATGCGAATACCCAATTGTTCCCATCCGTAATAATTTACCAAATGGTTTAAAATTGCTTCAAGGGTGAGGCCATGCAATGGGTTATTAGGTTGAGTAGGCAGCATATTATCAGAGTTAAATAAACTTTAATTATTCGGCTTAATGTTTTGTTGTTTTGGATTAATATTTGAATTATCAGAAAGACTTCTGTCTGCAAATAAACAATTAAATACAAAAGAATAGATGGCTTAATTAATGGGTGTATGACAAATTGCACAACTTCTTGAAATATTTCTATAGTAAAAAAACCTTTGTAGAAAACATTAGTCTGATGACTTTATCTTATTACCTTATTTTTAAAACAAATAAGGTATGAGAGGTTTTATTGGTGTAAATGTCTGGATTGTACTAAGGTTTTTTAAAATGAGCGATTTGTCATACACTCTAATTAATTTAGTCCTTGCTGATAATAAGTTTATTGGTTAATGTGAATTCTCAAGTGGAAATGATTGTTTTAACCTCAATTAAGATTGTTTACGTTGGCATATCAATACACTATGCTTCATTCTGTTTTTAGATAGTGACTTTAAAATCAATCAAAAAGTTCCTTAATTAATCTGTCAATTATTTAAGACATCGGTTGCAAGTTGTTTATAATAATACTCATTGATAAATTAATAATGTCTGACCTTTGAAACCATTAAAGATGAGAAGGATGAACAAAAAATTATTTTTCATATCAATCGGGTTTGCCTTATCTGTAAATATGATAAAGGCTAATAATATGGCTGTATCCAGTATATCCCTAACCGGTCAAAATACCACTTCGGATTTCACCTTAGTTCAGTTTAATATAAGTTGGGACAACTCATGGCGAACTTCCACGCTTGAAAGCAACTGGGACGCTGCCTGGGTATTTGTAAAATGGCGATTAAAAACCTCGCTGATTTGGAATCATGCCACCCTAAACTCTTCGGGACACACAGAACCCTCAGGTTCAACTATTACAACCCCATCAGATGGCAAAGGCGTGTTTGTTTATAAATCTTCCAATGCTATTGGTACTAACACTTGGACTGGTGCCCAACTGCGGTGGAATTATGGTACTGACGGCTTACAAGATAATGATCTTGTAGAAGTTTGTGTATTTGCCATTGAAATGGTATATGTTCCTTCAGGTGCTTTTTATTCAGGTGATGGTACTTCTTCAAACATAAGAGGGCATTTTGAAGCAGGTACAAGTGGCGCAGCTTTTCAGGTTACCTCCGAAGCTGCAATAACATTAGGTGGCGGTGGTGGTGGAAGTTTGGGAAACAACAATACATCAGGGATGGTTACTGCCGATGATTTTGCTGATGCTTCATCTCAAACCTTACCTGCCAGCTTTCCAAAAGGATATAGTGCCTTTTATATAATGAAATATGAAATAACTCAGGAGCAATATGCGGAGTTCTTAAATAAATTAACTTATACCCAGCAATCAGCTCGTACTGCAACCGCTCCAAATTCAGCCGCAGGAACAGGAGCATTAAGTAGTTCAAACACATTTAGAAATGGAATAGATATTAAAACCGCCGGAGTAAGTACAACTTTGCCTGCTGTTTATGCATGTAATCTTAATGGCAACGGAACTTATAACGAATCAGCCGATGGACATAATATTTCCTGCAACTTTTTAAGTTGGGCTGATTTGGCAGCATATTTGGATTGGAGCGGTTTACGACCATTTACTGAATTGGAATACGAAAAAACTTGTCGCGGAACCCTCTCCGCCGTAACTGATGAATATGCCTGGGGAAATACCAGTGTTACCCGTTCTAATGGGATTAACAATGACGGTTTAACAAACGAAACATCAACTACTTCAGGAGCTAATGCTAATTATGATGGTGCAGTAGCAGGTCCAATGCGTATAGGTAATTTTGCACAAAGTGCTACAAACAGACAAAATTCGGGCGGTTCTTATTATGGTGTAATGGAATTAAGCGGAAACAACTGGGAGCGACCTGTAAGTGTGGGCAATACCACAGGCCGCGCTTTTACAGGAAACCATGGAGATGGTATCCTTGATGCAGCCGGTGATGCTAATACTTCTGCCTGGCCTACAACTAACGCTGAAGGAATTGGATGGAGAGGTGACGGTTGGGTGGGTGCTGCTCTATACCTGCGTGTGTCCGACCGAAATTTAGCAGCTTTAACAAATTCGACACGGGATCAAAATGGTGGCGGTCGTGGTGTCCGTATTGCGCCTTAATAGGGGAAAATCAAAACTTAAAAACCGTGTTATGGCTTAATGCCTCGACGTTTTTTTAAAATTAAGTCAGTACTAAATAATAATTGAAATAGTAAATTAATTACGTAAATAATGAATAGCATAGAACATCAAAAAGCAACAATTGAAAAAGCAATCCAGTTTACCTTCGTGTGGCAGGCCACATTTAGCCAAAAGATAAAAACACAAATAAAATCAACATTAAAGGCGGTGGTGGGTTTGGTATTGCAATTTAGCAGGGATTTTTACTTTCATTTTAAACGGTTAACGCTGCCGGATAATGTATTGACCAATGGGCGTATAACCAAAAAGCAACTCCCTATCTGGTTAGTTACGAATTTTCATAAATCTAAAGTGCTAGTGTCCGTTATTGCTTTTGTGCTTTGTTATTATAATACCTATGCTCAAACCAACAATGATATTTTTAACGGAGGCAGTGCTGATGGATTTTCTTTTAGCGCTGTTGGTTCATGGGATAACGAAGTGGCGTTGCCTATAGAGTTACTTTCATATACGGCCATTTGTAAAAATAAAAATGTAATTTTAAAATGGAGCACAGCCACTGAAATTAACAATGATTATTTTACTCTTGAGCGAAACACAGATGGAACAGATTGGCAAATAGTCGGCTTAATTAAAGGAGCAGGTAATTCCTCAATCATTCGCAATTATGAGTTTATTGACAATTCCGAAATATTAAAACTGAAACCTGAAACTGTTTTATACTACCGTTTAAAACACACCGATTTTGAAGGTAAATTTAAATATTCCGACATTATTGCAATAGAAAATTGCTTGGATAAATTAACGGAATTAATCGTTTATCCAAATCCGGCCAATGGAATACTCAGTATATTATTCAATGGCGACAAACGACAAATTAAATCAGTAGAAATTTATAATGTATTAGGAGAGAAGGTTTATAATTCGTATGATTATCAATCAGCCATTGATTTATCAAACAAACCAAACGGTATGTATTTTATTTATTTCAAAGTAAACTCAAAAATTATTACTGAAAAAATAATAATTAAAAGGTAGTTTTAAAACCCTGGCTTTGTAAAATCCCACAAATTATAAGGTTTATAAATCAAAAAAAGCAGGTTAATTTTTCAACAAATGCTTGCATGGGTCAAATTTTAACTTAATTTTGTCTTGGTTTTTTAATTCTAAAAATCGAAAAGCCAAAACCTGAAATTGTGTTTAATGAGAATGTCTATGAAAAAACAAGTTGAAAACCTAAATGAAATTAAAGGGTCCCGAGCTGATTCAAAAACAAAATCTAAAAAGCAACAATCTTCTACGTCATCCGTTGTTGCCGATCTTTTTAAACGAATTGAGATAAACCGCAAGTACGCTTTGTAATTCTCTTAGCTCTTTTTTTCCTCCACAAAATACATATCAATCTGGCCTTTATTTTTAGCTTGTATTTTGCCGCGATGTATAAAGTTATAGTCTTCCTTAACCATATTATAGGTACTTGATGAAATATTAATTTTGCCCGGTTCGCTGTTTTGCTCCATGCGGGCTGCTGTATTTACCGTATCTCCCCAAATATCATAAGCAAATTTTTTGCGCCCAACCACCCCGGCTACTAATGGGCCACTATGTACCCCAATGCGTATTCTGAAAAATGGCTTGCCTTCGGCCTCTCTTCTATCATACGTTTCTTTCATAAATTCTATTATTTCAAGTGCGGCATTAATTACATTGGCCGGATTGTGGACAAATCCTTCAGGTATATCTTTAGCTATACCATGTGCGCATAAATAGGCATCGCCAATAGTTTTTATTTTTTCAATACCATGTTTTTCAATTATTGTATCAAAAGCGCAATAGCACATATCTATCACATCCACCAAATCTTTTGGCGAAAGATTTTCGCTTATAACCGTAAAATCCTTGAAATCGGTAAACAGAACAGTCACCATTTCGTAGTCGCGGGCAATGGCTTTACCGTTTGCTTTTAATTCATTGGCGGTTTCTAAAGGCAAAATATTTAAAAGTAA
>CAYHCM010000051.1:8923-22793 GCA_964355045.1 uncultured Chitinophaga sp.
TTATATTTCAGGTATTGAGGCATTATGTCAAGGGTTTTATAAATAATTGCTAATTGAGTATAACTTCGGGCCATGCCGCCTCTGTAATCTAAACTTTCGGCCATTTTTGCCGCTTCAAGGGCAATAGGCTTGGCTGTTTTACAACTTTCGGTTGTAGGATTTTTTAAAAATAAATCAACTCTCTTGTTTAATTCATCCACTTTTTCCTTAGAACCTGTAGTTGCAGGCTGTGTTTTATCATCATCCCTAAAATGAGTGAGTTTGGAATATGAATAATTTGAGACTAAGGCAATAAGGCCAGCGAAGAGTAAAAACCGTAATATTGTGCTATTCATGAATATTTTTAAAATTTCCCCAAAGCAAACCAAATTTTTTGAATTAGAAAAATTAGTTTATTAATTTTTTTTAAAAGAATTATTCCAAGAATGTGACAAATAAATTTGTATCATCAACAAACAGTTTCATTAATATTGCACATTGGAACTGGAAATAATATTTTTTTTAACCAACTCATTAATGAACCATTCTAAATGAAAAAAAATACAACTCTTATCTGGATTTTACGCGCCATCATTGCTATTTTATTTATTTTCTCAGCTATTTCAAAACTATTCCCAATCGGTGCTTTTGAAAAACAATTGGTTGATTTGGGAATTACAAACTGGTGTTTTGCTCCCATCTTTGCAAGAGGAATAATAGCTTTTGAGCTTTTTTTAGGGCTTTCATTTTTACAAAACCATTTCTTTAAAAAATTTATTATACCTATGACTGCCGGATTATTGGTGGTTTTTATTATTCATTTAAGCTGGCAAATTGCAAAAACCGGTAATAGTGGTAACTGTGGTTGCATGGGTCAGTTAATTCCAATGACTCCTTTGGAGGCGATTATTAAAAACATTGTAAGCCTGGGCATAATTTTTTATATTTATATTAATATAAAAGGCAAAAAAAATAGCCAACATCGCTATCCGGTGTTAATAGCCATTGTTTCGGCGGGTGCAGTTTTTCCCTTTTTTCCCGCCACCTGTTGTTGTGATATTAAATCTGTTTCTCCCATTCAATATGTTTCGCCTGTTTTAGATACCATAGCCACTGTAAAGACAGCACAGGATGGAAAAGAAACTGAAGTTAAAACCACAAAAGATACGGTTGTTATAAAACAGGAACCAAAACTAAAACGAGTGGCATCTGAGTTTTCTGAGTTTACAAATTTCAGCAATGGAAAAACCATTGACCTGAATGTAGGTAAAAATATTGTATGTGTTTTTAATACCTCTTGCGACCACTGCATGGCTACTGCCAAAGAAATAACCGGGATACGAAAAACAAATAAAACAGCCCCAGTTTATGTTTTATTTTGGAGTGAACTGGATTCTAAAGGGGAGGAGTTGAATAAAGAAATAGCGGCATTTTATAAATTTGCCGGTGCCTCATATCCCTATACTATGATGGATATGACAACCTTTTTCAGAAAACTTGGTAAAGCCCCAAGCCCTCCAAGGATTGTTGTGTTAAATGAAGGAAATATTATGGGTGATTTTTCATCTGAAAATTTTACGAAGAAAGCTTTTTTAAAGGCGTGTAAATAAAAAACCACCCGAAAAGCAAACTTATTAAATGCCTCCGGGTGGCAACAAAAAAAACAATCAATAAATGTTTTACTCTACAATCTTAAAAGTTAATGAATATACATTAGCGCTTCCTTGTGGTATATTAGGCATTTTAGTACCCCTTGTACCAGTTTCCTTGTAAGCTTCCGAAAATAAAACTGAGAATGGATTAGAGTCTCCGGGTTTTTCACCTCGTGTGGTAATGATTGTTGAAAGGTCAAGTTCGGTTTCTGTGGCTATTATTTTATAAACTTCATTTCCGTAAGGTGGTGAAAATTCAATAATATCATCATCGCCCAATTCTTTGGTTTCGCCTGGTTTTATTTGATAATCCACAGCTAATCTCCCGTTTAATTTATTTGGGACAATGAGATTTATTTTATTATCAGGCTGAATATCTATGATGGTAAAGTATAAAATTTTAGTCCCGTTATTGGTTATTTTTATCTTACACATTTCTCCTTCTTTAAAAGTTAAAACTCCGGCTTCAACTTTTGTCGAAATATCACCTCTTGATGCTTCACTGGTTTTACCTCCTTCTACTTTTGGAATAATCGGAATAAATTCAAATTTTACATCCATTTTTGAATCGGTAACATCAAGACCCCGTAAATAATTAGCCTGACTAAAACTTTTGATTTGTTCAATAACCATAGCCGTAGTTAAAGTTATATCGCTACTTACCGCTGCATCCAATAATATAACATCGTTGGATGATGTGAGTTGTATTTTACTCCCGCGGCTGTGTTCATTTCCTTCGTCTATAATAATATCACTCTTACCTTCCTTTACTTCTTTGATAAATGGGTTTTTGACAAATTCAGCTAAAATGGCATCTTTCAAAGCCTGATTTTTCACATCCAGTTTCACTTTAATTTCAAGAGATCCAAAGGTTTTTTCGGTTACAAATATCCATGAACCCATGGCTGCGGCTTTGTCTAAAGGAGAATCTAAAGTAACCTCGGCATTGGTTAAAGTAGCTGATGTTATTATTCCGGTAGCTTTGGGTTTTGCTTTGCTTACTTCTTTTACATCAATATCATAAAAGGCCACTTTTGTGTTGACAAATAACCCCAATAGTTCACCGCCGTTAATTGTTACAAGTTTTTCGCCATTCCATTTATCCACTTTGTAATAATCAAGTTTCCCAACAATATTTCCTCCTAAAATTTCATTATCAAGTTGTCCTTCGGCTTGTGGTGTTTGCTTTGGTGCAAACCCACTCATCTCCACTTTTATTTTATCAAAAATTCCTCTATACGTAGAATTTTTATCAGCATTTGAAAATACCCGGCTGAATGCATAACTTAGTGAGCCTACCCCATTATGGTTTTCATCTTCGGTTTCATAATTCAACTCATGAGGGCTGGCTCCAAAAAAACCTACCATTGGCGCCATTTTATCTGAACCATTTGGGTTGGCAGCAATCGAATTATTATCGGATTTATCAGATTTGGATGTTGGAGTGTAGCCTTCCTTTGCAAAAGGATATTGAGTTCCCCTGTGTTTTGCAACTTCATCGCCGCCACGGGTACCGCTGCCCGAATGGCAAGCATCCAGAATAACCAAAACATTTCCTTTGGCCCCTAATTTCAACCGCAATGAATCCATTTTGGCACCCAGTTCCTCATCACGGATATGGTTTTGTCCGGTATAAACTCCCGGCTGATAACGGACTTTTGCATTATATGAAACTATGGCCTCGTCATAGCCGTCAATTTCATCTCCGTTATCATCCATTATCTGTTGCCCATGACCTGAATAATGAAAAACGGCTATCCCGTCTTTTTTTGATTTTCCGATTAAATGGGTATTTATGGCTTTCAAAATTCCGTCGCGGGTGGCTTCGGCGTCTCTCAATACCAAAATATCTTTATCGGCAAAACCTTGTTTAATTAATGCAGCTTTTATTAAAGGTACATCGTTTTGCGAACTGATTGGATTCCAGCCGCTGCCTTTTTCATATTCGCCAATGGCTACTATAAGGGCTATTTTTGTTTGAGCTTTTGCACCTATTCCTGCAAACAACAGGGCTAATATTATGAGTGATTTTTTCATTTTTTTTTATAAAATAATTGGTTAAAAATTATTTGTAATCATTTTTGAACAAGGATTAACGATTTTAGATTCGTGATTTATATTGTTTCTAAAATCGTTAATCAACTATCCTTGTTTTAAAATTTCTTTTTAATTTAATAATATATTGTTGATTTAATAATGGAGCTTTCACCAGACAAATATTGACGATACAAAGTAGCTTGCGCTTCAGGATTAGTGGCATCGGTTAAATAATAATCAAACACTCCGCTCAGGCTGCTCAATTTAATGGCGGCTCCCAATTGGGTTAATGTTACTATTTTCCACATGTTAGGATTGCTTTCGTTGTATATTCCGCCACACAATACGTAATATGTTTTTCCCTTAGTTCCTTCTCCTCTTTCTTGTTTAAACTTACCATCATCCTTTTTTGTGTATTGGTTTCCTCCTTCATTATAATTAAAAGCAACCTGGCCATACGATGTATTTAAGGTAACTCCGGGTATTTGGGTTAAGACATAACTTGCGATAGCTTCCAGTTCGGTTTTTGTTAAAGATCCTGCTGTAAAACTTACATTTTCCAAACTTCCGGATGGTGATTTCAGTTCCAGATTTACTTTTGAATTTTGGGCAATTTTTTCAAACTCACCCAAAACTTCTTCTACATTTCGAGTAGAAACGCCGTTTACTTTTGTAATGAAATAACCAACTTTTCCGCTCAATGCGCTAAATGCGTTGCTTCCGGGAATAACGCTGTAAATTTTGGCAGCTTCATCTTTCAAATAATAACTTTGGCCGTCCACTTCATAAGCCTGTGCTACTTCAATTCCAAGATAGGCACGTTTTACACGGCCATTATTGGCTAAAACTTCATTAATTATCCGTTCAGTTAATTTAGGTTCCAAAGAAAAATTAATTTGCTGTTGCAAAATTTGTGATCCGTCAGGAGCGGTTGCAAAAGCTATTTGAGAATTAACCCCAACTACTTCACCTTTTTCATTGATTAAGGGTCCGCCGCTATTGCCCCATATAATGGTAGCTGTGTGTTGCAAAAATCCAAACTTGCCTGTAAGGCCGCCTCTTGCACGGTTTTTTGCACTGATAATTCCGTCGGTTACCGAGTAAGGATAAGTGCCTAATGGATTACCGATAGCATAAACCCTGTCACCAACCATAGGTTCAGTTTTGGTAAATTCAACCACATCAATTTCAGACCCCGGAGGGGTTACAAATTCAAGAATAGCGAGGTCATAAAACGAATCGCCGCCTAATACTTTACATTCATACTTTGATTGATTAATGGTAAAAACATAAATACTGCCACCTTCTGTAGAGGCTGATTCTACTACGTGGGCATTGGTAATTACATAATACTTGCCATTCTTTTTAATAATGAAACCTGAGCCGCTTCCTTTGGCATTGGTTAAGTCAAGCGCTTGCTTGTAAGCTTCTTCAGATACTTCGCCCCTCATCCCAAGGGTCATTTTACCCAGGGGTTCGGTTTGATACACGGCTACGGTTACCACCGCGCCAAGGCATTTGTTTAATACTGCTGATGCAGATTGTGCAAACGAGGATACTACTAGAATAAGTAGAGCTGATAATGTTAAGATTGATTTTTTCATGATTGTTTTTGTTTTGTGCAATGTAATACGTTTAGTTGAATTGAGGTAAATGAGAGGTTAAAATAATCTGAACCGTATAGGAATATTAAAATAAACTTGCACCTGTTTTCCATCCTGCCTTCCCGGCTTCCAATCGGGCATACTTTCTATCACTTCTATAGCTGCCCGTTCACACCCATACCCTAATATTTCCTTATTGAAATAATACACATCGAACACGGTTCCATCTGCCCTTATGGTAAATTGAATATGCACCCTTCCATCTATTCCATTGTCCTTTGCTTCATCAGGGTATTCCAAATTTTCGGCAATGAATTTCATCATTCCAGCTTCTCCGGTAATAAATTCAGGCATTACCTGTATGTTTTTAAATGTATCTCTATAAATTTTATATTCTTCAGGCTCATTAAAAATGGTATCATTTCTATAATAAGCTTCATTAATTATTGAATCATTTCTAAAATAATAAACAGGGCCATTTCTTTTTCCATTCTCATAGGTGAAAATTTTTGCAAGTTTTCCATTTTTAAAAATGGAGTCATGACCTTCTAAAATATTATTGGAATAATGACATGTGTTATATTTAATTCCGTCAGAATTAAAATAAATAAAATTGCCTTTTCTTCTTCCTTTAAGATATTTTCCTTCAAGAATTAAGGCTCCTTCTTTTGAATAATATTTGCAAACCCCATGGAAATTATTGTCTAAAATCCCTACTTCCTTTTTTAGATTTCCATTACTATAAAAACGTTTTAAATGAGTTTCCTTATCGTTTTCATAGGTCTTTATTATTGTTATTTTTCCTCCTGCTCCAAAATAGTTCCAAATGCCGGTTTTTTGTTTGTTCAAAAACCAACCTTCATTTTCAACCGATTTATCTTCGCGGAAATTTTGACTATAAACCATTTCCGGTTGAGAAATATGATGCTTGTATTTCACCTCAAGTCGTTCGCCCCTTCGAGTGAAAACGTCTTTGTAAACGGTATCATTTAAGGTATAAACATTCATTTTATAATATGCTTTTCGCTTAATAGTTTCCTGATAGTTATTGTCTAAATATTTTATTTCGATTTGAGAAAACGCACAATAGCTGATAAAAAAAAGAATTATGAGGGTAAATAAATTTTTCAAAGTATCAAGTCAATTAGTGATTGCGAAAATATTCAAAAAGAAACGAATTATATAGGTTCAATATAATTTAAAACGAATAGGCATTATAAAATAAACCGGAACTGCATTGCCGTTTTGTTTTCCGGGTGTCCAATCAGGCATAGCGGCTATAACGTTGTAGGCGGCTTTATCACAGCCGTAACCTAAAAATTCTGATATAAATTCAATATCTTTTATTCTCCCATTTGTATCTACTACAAACCTTAAACGCACAATTCCTTCTATTCCATTTATTTTTGCTTCTTCAGGATAAACGAGATTTTCAGCAACAAATTCCATCATATCATTTTCGCCATATTTAAACATTGGCATTTCTTTAACAGATAAAAAAGGAAGATTTATAGATGAATCTATAACAGATGGCTCCACATATTTTGATTTCCCAATTAGTTTATTATTTTTATAATAATCGGTAGCTACCAATTTATCGTTTTTATAATAATACACAGGCCCATTTCTTTTACCTTTTTTATAGGTAAATATTTTTACAAGCGTTTCATGATTAAAAATTGAATCGTGACCTTCTTTCAAACCTAAAACATAAAACGACCTGGAAGCTAATTGCCCTTTGGTATTATATTTTAAAATTACACCGTTGGGTTCATCTTCGATTTTTTCACCTTCCAAACTCAATATTCCATTTTTATGATATTCTTTAAAATAACCATTAACGCTGCCATCAAATATAAACTCTTCACATTTAATTCCCCCGTTAAAATAATACCGCTTCCTAATACCTTTCTCCACATCGTTTTTAAATGTTTTGGTAACATAAATATTTCCCCAATCATCATAAAAATTCCATATACCATTTTTTTTATTATAAATATACCATCCGGCTTTTTTAGGCATTCCCGTCATATAATATTCTTTCTGATAAAATACCTTGGTGTTGTCTTTAACGTATCTAATATTAAAGACTGAATCCCTTTTGTTACTCGTTAAAATGCATTCATTAATAGTGTCGTTAGTTATCCATTGTGTTGCAATATATTTTGAAAGAGACTTTTCAACTTTAATGAATTTTGAATCTAAATAATAAATAGTCTGTGATTTTAATGTATTTAAGAAAATTACCTGAAGAATAATCAAAACTGCATATTTCATATAGCCTGCAACGATGTTTGCGAAAATATTCAAAACGAATCAAATTATTTCAAGTAAGTTTGAATTCTTTTTTAAGGCGTGAACCAAGCTGTATTTGTAAACGACACCAATGTTATAAGAGGTATTGAAAAAAAATACCCCAACGCCATTATTCTTTGCGACCAAAATACCGAAAGATTTTGTTTGCCGCTATTAAATTTAAGCTCTGAAACACCTGTTATTACTATACCTCCCGGAGAGAGTAATAAATCCGCTTTTTCACTAAATCATATTTGGAACCAACTATTGGCAGCCAATGCCGACCGAGATTCATTGCTTATAAATTTGGGCGGTGGAATAATTACAGATATAGGCGGACTTGCCGCCGCAACCTATAATCGCGGAATTAAATTTATTAATATTCCAACGAGCCTAATGGGAATGGTGGATGCCGCCAATGGTGGCAAAACAGGGATAAATTTTAATGGATTAAAAAATTATATCGGCACTTTTTCCCAGCCGGAAGCCATATACATATGGCCCGGATTTTTAAAATCGTTACCTTTTGAACATATTCAATCGGGCTTTGCTGAAATGCTGAAACATGGCCTGATTGCCGATAATCTATACTACGATCAATTGGCTTCCATTCATTTATATCCTGAGAATTTAGAAAATATAGATTGGCTACCGCTTATTAAAAAATCTGTTTCCATAAAAAACACCATTGTTAACAAAGATTTTAAAGAAATTGGTTTACGAAAATTACTCAATTTCGGGCATACAATTGGCCATGCTCTTGAATCCTATTTTATGACTTCGAATCTACCTCACGGGCATTTTGTTTCAGCCGGTATTATTTGTGAAACCTATTTGAGCCATACAGTTGGTAAACTTGATTTGGCTGAATCTCAAAAAATAATTGTGGATGTTGACACCATTTTTAAACGAATTCCTTTTTCGCCTTCTGAAATTAATGAAATTGCTCATTTGGCTTTGAAAGATAAAAAAAATAAAACCCATAAAATTAAGTGTGTTTTTTTAGAAAAGTTGGGTAAGGCATATTTTGATAACAGTATTACACTTAAAGAAGTAAAAGAAAGTCTTTCATTTTATAATTCATAGGATGCAACTGGATTTTAATAATAAAGATTTTGATATTAAGATAAATTTACCGGCTTCAAAAAGTATTCACAATAGGGTCTTGATTTTGGATGCCTTATTTAATCTGAATTTAGAAATCATAAATCCTTCCAATTCCGCTGACAGCCTGCTTTTACAATCTCTTTTAAAAAGCAAAAGTAAAACTCTGAATTGTGAAAATGCCGGAACAGTTTTTCGGTTTTTAACGGCCTTTTATGCGGTAGGTGATAAATCAAAAGTTCTTACGGGAAGTGAAAGAATGTTGAAAAGGCCGGTTGGTGATTTGGTGAAGGCTTTAAGAAGTTTGGGTGTTAGGGAAGGCTTCCTTTTAAAGGAAGCCTTCCCTGAAAGTTTCCCTGAAAGTGAAATTTTCCCTCCCATTAAAATTTCAGGAGGATTAAAAAAAGGTGGTTCAGTAACCATTAACGGACAAACGAGCAGTCAGTTTATTTCGGCCATAGCAATGATAGGACCTAAACTTGAAGGCGGTTTGCAAATAATAATTGAAGGTAAAATTTCTTCCAAACCCTATATAGAAATGACCATAAAACTGATGCAAAATTTTGGGTTTGACATTGAGTTTACTGAAAACATAATTATTGCAAAACAATGGAATGGCGTTTCAAAAATAAAAACTATTGAAATAGAACCTGATTGGTCGGCGGTTGCTTTTTGGTTTCAACTTATTTCTTTAAGCAATAAGGGAAAAGTATTACTTGAAAAATTAAAAATCAGGAGTATTCAGGGCGATTCTGTTTTGGCTCAATGGGCAGAAATGCTTGGAATCAAATTAACTGAAAAACCGGAAGGAATTTTATTAGAAAAATCATCTATTCCTATTCCTAACAATACGGAATGGGATTTTACTAATTATCCCGACTTAGCCCCATCTATCATTGTTTTGATTTCTGCTTTAAAACTTAGAGCCAGATTTAAGGGCCTCGATTCTTTAAAAATTAAAGAAAGCGACCGAACTTTGGCTTTGCAAACTGAACTTAAAAAATGTAAGGTTGTTTTTGAGGAAAAAAATAATGAATGGATTTTGGATGCTTCAAATTTTGAACTCATTGAAAATACTACCTTTGAAAATTATAACGATCATAGAATAGCGATGGCTTTGGCGTGTTTAGCTATTATAAAACCAATTGAAATGAACAATCCGGAAACTGTAAATAAATCATATCCTGATTTTTGGAAACACACTGCAATACTTAGAACTTAGAATTTTAGAACATAGAAGTTTAGAACATAGAAGTTTAGAACATAGAACTTTAAAAGCATGAACACCCTCAGCACTCTTTTTAAAATCACCTCCTTCGGCGAATCGCATGGCCCGGCTATTGGCGTGGTTATTGACGGTTGCCCATCATTGTTAGAAATTGATTTAGATTTTATACAATCGCAATTGGATAAACGCCGTCCTGGTCAATCGGCAATTACCACTTCAAGAAATGAAGACGACATAGTTGAAATTCTTTCCGGGGTTTTTGAAGGCAAATCAACCGGCGCTCCGATTACTTTATTTATAAAAAACAAAGATTCCAATCCTCAGGATTATGAACATTTAAAATCGGTTTACCGTCCATCCCATGCCGATTATACCAACCAAAATAAATATGGAATACGCGATTACCGGGGTGGTGGACGTTCCTCTGCGCGAGTTACAGCCGGTTGGGTAGCCGCAGGAGCCATTGCAAAATTGCTTTTAAAAAAATATGAAATTTCGATAACAGCTTATGTAAAGCAAGTTCATCAAATATCTTTAGAAATACCTTACACGTCTTTGAATTTTGATGAGATAGAAAAAAATAATGTCCGTTGTCCCCATCCCGAAACCGCAGCCCTTATGGAACAGGAAATTTTCAATGCCAAAAAAGAAGGGGATAGTTTGGGTGGAATTATTTCCTGCGTTATTTCTCATTGTCCTATTGGATTGGGCGAACCGGTTTTTGATAAATTAAATGCTAAGTTAGCCCATGCCATTCTAAGTATTAATGCAGTAAAAGGAATTCAGTTTGGTGAAGGTTTTAACTCTATTAATTTTAAAGGCTCAGAATTAAACGATGCTTTTATAAATAAAGATGGAAAAACTTCAACATTAACCAATCACTCCGGAGGAATTCAAGGCGGTATAAGCAACGGTGAAGATATATACTTTGAAACTGCTTTTAAGCCAACTTCTACCATCTCTAAATCGCAGCAAACTGTGGATACCGATGGCAATAATATAAATTTGGAAACTAAAGGTAGGCACGACCCATGTGTGCTGCCCCGCGCTGTTCCTATTGTGGAGGCTATGGCCGCCCTGGTAATAGCTGATTTGATTTTGGTTCAAAAGGCATACAGATTGTAGAAAATTTAGTTTGCCATTCCTCTTAAAATGGTGTTGGTTTGAACCTATGTTCGACGCAAAACCTGTTATAGAATTAAATAATGCATTTATTTTTCAAGGCCAAAACCTTATTCTCCAAAATGTTGACTTTAATGTTTCGAGTGGCGAGTTGGTGTATTTGGTGGGCAAAACCGGTAGTGGCAAAAGCAGTTTGCTTAAAACCCTCTATTCCGATTTGCCGTTAAAAGAAGGTATCGGCGAAGTGGCCGGTTATAGTTTAACAAAGTTAAAACATAAAGATATCCCTTACTTCCGCCGCAAACTCGGCATTGTGTTTCAGGATTTTAATTTATTGAGTGACCGAAATGTTTACCAAAATTTATATTTCATTTTGGAATCAACCGGCTGGAAGAAACGTGTGGATATTGATTCCCGTATCAATGATGTTTTAAAATTAGTTGGTTTGGGCAGCAAAGGTTTTAAAATGATATATGAATTATCGGGAGGTGAACAGCAGCGACTGGTAATAGCCCGGGCAATTCTCAATAAACCTGAGGTAATATTAGCCGATGAGCCTACCGGAAACCTTGACCCGGAAGTAACCGATGATATTATGCAATTGCTGATTGGCATTTGCGACAAAGGAACTGCAGTGCTTATAGCTACCCACGATTACCGGATTATTAATAAATTCCCGGGTAAAATTTACAGATGCGAAGAAGGACGGGTGGAGGAAGTAAGGTTTGTGGGGTGATGGAAAGATTTTAAAGGCATCGAATTCGATGCTTTTGGAAAATTTAAACTCATCGAATTCGATGGGTTTAGAAAATAAATTAGAAAAATATATCAAATGGCCAAAGGTAAAATAATAACAGTAAAAGGAACGGAAATAACGATTTTATCGCAAGGAAAAAGTGATTATATATCGCTAACGGATATTGCAAAAACGAGAAACACTTCAGAATCTTATGCTATAATAAATAATTGGATGCGAAGTAGAAGCACCATTGAATTCATTGGTCTGTGGGAAAAACTTTGTAATCCTGATTTTAAACCTCTCGAATTCGAGAGGTTTAAAAATGAAAAAGAGAATTTATAAACTTTAAAATTCCTATTATGACAAAAAATAAAATTATTAAAATTGAAGAAAAGGAAATCATTATTTATACAAAAAATAGTGAAGATTTCATTTCTCTAACTGACATGGCACGATTTAAGAATTCCGAATCTACAGGTTTGGTTATTTCACATTGGTTGAGTACTCGATATACTGTTGAATTTATGGGATTGTGGGAAAAAATGAATAACCCCATTTTTAATGTTACTGAATTCAGTTACATTAGAAATGAAAGTGGTAGCAATGGATTTGTACTTTCGGCAAAACAATGGATTGAAAAAACGAATGCCATAGGTATTATCTCAAAACCTGGTAGATACGGAGGAGGTACTTTTGCCCACAAAGACATTGCGTTTGAATTTGGTTCATGGATTTCACCTGAGTTTAAATATTATCTTATTAAAGAATTTCAACGACTAAAGGAAGATGAAAACGACCGCTTAAAACTTGAATGGAACCTACAAAGAACCCTTGCCAAAGTAAATTACCGTATTCATACAGATGCTATCAAAGAAAACCTGATTCCCAAAGAACTTGATCAAAACCAAATAAACTTTGTGTATGCAAGTGAAGCTGATTTGTTAAACATGGCATTGTTCGGAACTACTGCCAAACAATGGCGGGATGCCAATCCAACTGAAGATGGAAACATGAGAGACCAAGCTACCATTGAACAATTGGTGGTTTTATCCAATTTGGAAAGTATAAATGCCGTTTTAATAAATCAGGGATTGAAACAAAGTGAAAGATTGCGACAACTCAATCAAATTGCTATTACTCAAATGAAATCATTGGTTGGGAATAAAAATTTGAAGAAAATGAATTAGCTGTAAAAAATCCTTTGTTCACGTAAATCTAAAATCATAAATCTAAAATCGTAAATCCCTACACCCACCCCTTAATAATAATATTAGGCGTAAAAACCACCTGATGCCAGGTTCTTCCGGAGGAAAATAATTGAATTTTTAATTTTAAAACCACAAAAAACCATAAAAATTTGCGGAATAATTCTTTTACGGGATTTTGAATTATGAGCATACTTGCTGAAACTTCGGCCTTAGAATATCCGCATGATTTCATCAATTGTAAAGCCGAACTTTTATTCAACAAACATTCATGGGTAAAATCGCCATATGAAAAAACCGAAGTCATTGGAGCATCCATATTGGGAGTACGGAAAATTAAAAGTCCTCCCGGATTAATTATTTTTTTAAGGTTTAAAACCAATTCGGTGAGTTCATCTTTTGAAAAATGTTCAATAATATCCATGCCGCTTACCAAGTCAAAGGTTTCGTTTCCGGCATTTATTAAATCGTTAAGGTTGCCTTGTTTCACTTCGTTTACTCCAAGTTTATTGGCTATCTCCACCTGTTCGGGGCTAATGTCCATGCCGGTTACATTTGTATATCCTTTTTCTTTTGCGGCAGCCAATAAAGAACCATTTCCGCAACCGATATCCAATATTTTTATGGTTTTATCTTTCGGAAAATGAGGAATTATTTCAAGCCCAAAAAACCATTTCTGTTCCTCAAAAAGAGCTTTAAATGCTGCCGGGTCAGCTTTGCCAACCTGACTACTGAAGTATCGTTTGTAAAATGGTTGCCTGTATTTGTACATTAATTTTTTATCCGGTGTTTTAATCGGTTTATTTGCCTGCAAATTAAAGCAAAATTTACCCTGTGCTACAGCCCTGTTTTAAAAAAGATTGTTTGGAAGCCGGATTAGACGAAGCCGGAAGAGGCTGTTTGGC
>CAYHCM010000052.1:0-12503 GCA_964355045.1 uncultured Chitinophaga sp.
AAACTTTTTAACATATATAAATTGAATTACAAAAATACATCAATACCCCTATTTAAGAGCATTTTTACCAATTTATCTGCCTGCTTAAATTTAAAATAATAGACATTGTTATAAAAAAAATAAAAAAAAATGAGTTTGGCATACATTTGTAGTATATATTTGTAATACGGTTAGAACATATGAAACTAAAAACACTATTCTTAATTCTTTTTGCATCAACTGTTTTTATGGTTAATGCAGGAACACCCGTCAATTCAAATAATGAAGCTTTGGCTACAACGGGTGTGGTACTTGGTCAAAATTACCCTAATCCTGCAAAAAACAAAACAGTTATCAATGTTGAATTTACCTCTGCTAATGCAGTTTTACGCATATACAATGTTCTTGGTAAATTAATTGAGGAGATACTAATTTCTTCAGAATCTAAAAAAATCACACTTGATGTTTCCGATTATCAGGATGGAATCTATCTTTACTCTATAGAAGCCGATGGTCAGAAAGTGACCCGAAGAATGACCGTTAAGAAATAAATCTTATTCTTTTCAGTTTTCATTAATTTTATTTTTCACAGTTATTTGATGGTTGACTAATACGTTCAACTCAATTAATATAAATCCCCGAATCGTTATTGTTTGTTCACCGTTTCAATAAATTTGGTAAGTTCAATGAACTGAGCTACCGAAAGGGTTTCAGGCCTCAATTTAGCAAATGGATGGTTTAAAAAAACCTGTTTTAAATTAAATTTACTCAAACTGTTGGTCAGAGTTTTTCGGCGTTGGTTAAATGAGGTTTTCACAACATCAAAAAAAAGTTTCTCATTACAATCCAATTGGTAATTATTTTTTCTAATACAACTTATCACCGCCGAATCTACCTTGGGCGGCGGAAAAAAAGCTCCCGGAGAAATTTTAAATTCAATTTTTACATCATAAAATGCTTGAACCAAAACCGATAATATTCCATATTCCTTACTTCCTTCTTTTGAAGCGATCCTCTGAGCCACTTCTTTTTGAAACATCCCTGCCATCAAGGGAATAAGGTGTCGGTTCTCCAACATTTTAAAAACGATTTGAGATGAAATATTGTAAGGGTAATTTCCAATTAGGATGAATTCTTCACTAAATAAATTTGAAATTTTAAAATTTAAAAAATCACCTTCTATCAAAAAAGGTTTTTTAAGAATGGCATTGGCTTCAAGATATTCCAATGACTCAGAATCAATTTCGATAGCATGAATAATTTTGCCCGGCTGTTTTAAAAGGTGTTTAGTTAAAATCCCTTTTCCCGGGCCTATCTCCAACACATTTTCCACCTCACTTTTATTTACCAAAATGGCTGTTCGCTCAGCAATACTTTGGTCGGTAAGGAAATGCTGGCCGAGGTGTTTTTTGGGTTTTACCATTGGGGGCAAATTTAGTTATATGTTGCGTGGTTCAAAGTATCTCTAAAATAGTTCAAGAATATTATGCTAATTTATACACTCTTTCTTTGCAAATTGGGTTATTCCGATTAATAACAAATCCTAAATCTGAAAGAAAAACAATTTGCACAATTCTACGGTGATACTGAATATTTACCATCGATTTATGCAATTAAAAAAAAACAAATTAATAAGAATATACACGTTCCAAATTCCTTCCTAAAAAAGAAGAACTGTACCATAGATTAAGATAATTGAAAATATTTTAAGATTGCTTATGCATCCAAAAAACCTTCCCAAAAAATACTTTATTAAATTATTTTTGATGTGTTTTATTTAACCTATTTGGAACAAGAGTTTTTAGGAGATTAGCAGGGTTGGTAAAGGGTTGGTTAGAAAAAGAAGCAGAGATTAAAAAGTAATAATAATAAATGGTAAAAAAAACTATACCACCAAAAGAAGGCTTTAGCGAAATATTACTTTACACTACCCCCAATGGTGATATAAAACTTGAAGTATTTATTGAAGATGAAACACTTTGGCTAACGCAAAAAATGATGGCCGATCTTTTCGGAGTAAAGGAAAACACCATTACCTACCATTTAAAAGAGATATATGATAGTGGAGAATTAATTGAGCAGGCAACTACTCGAAAAATTCGAGTAGTTCGGGATGAAGGGAAGCGAAAGGTCGCACGAGATATTGATTTTTATAATCTGGATGTGGTAATATCGGTGGGCTATCGCGTAAATTCAGGAAGGGCAACCCAATTTAGGATTTGGGCAACAAAAGTTTTAAAAGAATACATCATCAAGGGATTTACCATGGATGATGAAAGGCTTAAAAATCCGAATACCATTTTTGGCAAAGATTATTTTCGGGAACTTTTGGAAAGAATCCGATCTATCCGCACCAGCGAAAGACGGATTTACCAACAGATAACCGATATTTTTGCAGAGTGCAGCATTGATTATAACCCAAATTCTGAAATAACCCGTAATTTTTATGCGAGGGTTCAAAATAAATTCCATTTTGCGATTACCAAACAAACAGCGGCCGAGATAATTTTTGATAAAGCTGATAAATCTAAACCTTTTATGGGATTATCAACATGGAAAAATGCGCCAAAAGGCCGTATATTAATCTCGGACGTAACCATAGCAAAAAACTATTTGACAGAAAAGGAAATCAAAAAATTAGAACGAACCATTTCAGGCTTCTTTGATTATATCGAAAATGTGATAGAGAATGAAACCCAGTTAACCATGACTGACATGGCTTTAAATGTTGATAGTTTTTTAGCGTTCAACAAATTTTCAATTTTAGCTGGGAAAGGAAAAATATCTAAAAAAGAAGCCGATGAAAAAGCATTAAACGAATATGGGGAGTACAATAAAATTCAGCCTATAGAATCAGATTTTGACAGGGAAATAAAGAAGTACTTGAAAGAATAAAATTAAATTTAATCTGATTATAGACCTATCTGATTACGAAAATTATAAAACTAAAGGCAACTCAAATTAATTTCACGAAAAAAATAAATTTGAATTGAAAAAAGCTGGAGAATTCAAAAGAGATGTTATGTATAAAAAAAGAAAGCAATCTTACCATCCCCGCGCCAATACTGGCAACCTGCCCCAACGGGCATTGTGATGAAGGTAAAATTGCTGAACAAAGGTAAATCAAATTTTGAGAATTCACAAAGTTTGAACATTTGTAGGAAATAAGAATAAAAAGAATATCTCATAAAAAAGTGAAATTAGATTTTTCGGCAGTGGAAGTTTTGGACAATGATATTCTAATTGTTTGTTCCGATGGTGTAACAGAAGGAGCCGATATTGGATTACCTGTAGCAAATACAGGAATTCCATGGATTTATACAATGTGATTCTTTATAATTGCCAAGAGAAATTAAAGGATAATTATAGTTTGTTTTTGGTCGAGGTATAAACAGGAATGAACCAAGCACTATTAATTACCTTCCAAAAAAACATTTTTAAAAACAATTAATTTACTTACTTTTGCCACCCTTAAAAACGATTACACAATACAATGCTATTAACCACAGAAAGCAAGAAAGAAATTTTTAAAACCTACGGAGGCAGTGAAACCAATACCGGTTCGGCCGAAGCGCAGGTTGCCATGTTTACCCAGCGCATATCGCACCTTACCGAACATTTAAAAATCAATAAAAAAGATTTTTCTACAGAACTAAGCCTAGTTAAATTGGTAGGTAAACGCCGTGCCCTGCTTGATTATATTGCTAAAAAAGATATTTTCAAATACCGCGATCTTATCAAACAATTAGGGATACGTAAGTAATTTTTTGTCCGCCTAAGGCGGACTATTTTCCGGGTTTTCCCGGATTCATCTTATCGGTAAAAAAAAGCCCCGTTCGGAAACGACTTTTTTTACTATTACTAATAAATTTAAAAATGAATTATACAGCTTTTACCAAAACATTTGATTTTGGAGACGGACGTACCATTACCCTTGAAACAGGTAAGTTGGCAAAACAAGCACATGGTTCCGTTGTGCTAACAATGGGCAAAACAATGATTTTGGCCACCGTGGTTTCCAATCAGGAAGCCAAAGAAGATTTGGATTTTCTTCCCCTTTCTGTTGATTATCAGGAAAAATTTGCGTCCGTAGGCCGTATCCCCGGAAGTTTTTTGCGCCGCGAAAGTCGCTTATCCGATTATGAAGTTTTAATCTGTCGTATTGTTGACCGTGCTATTCGTCCTCTGTTTCCGGATGATTATCATTCTGAAACACAGGTAAACCTTTATTTAATTTCAAGCGACGAAAATATTTTGCCTGATGCCATGGTAGGATTGGCTGCATCAGCAGCATTGTGCTTAACCGATATTCCTTTTCAAGGACCTATTTCTGAAGTACGGGTAGCTCGTGTGGATGGTAAATTTATTATCAACCCTTACAAAGATCAGTTGGAAAATAGTGATTTGGATTTAATCGTATCTGGTACTGCTAATGAACTGAATATGGTGGAAGGTGAAATGAACAATGCCTCCGAAGCCGATATGGTGGAAGCATTGAAATTAGCCCACGAATACATCCAAAAACAATGTGCTTTCCAACTTGAATTTGTTGAATTAGCGGGTGGCCGCAAGCCTTTCAGGGAATACATTCATGAAATAAATGATGATGCGTTAAAGCAAAAAGTTAGAGATGATTTGTATCAAAAAGTTTATGATGTAGCCAAAGTGCCGAGCAATAAAGATGAACGTTCGGCAGCTTTTAAAAATATTTTTGATGAATATATTTTATCTAAAGGTGAAGATTTGGATGATCTTAATAAAAAACTAATAAAACGCTATTTTGGCAAAGCCAAAAAAGAAGCCGTTAGAAATATGATGCTGGATACCCGTAGCCGTCTTGATGGCAGGGCTTTAGACGAAATTCGTCCTATCTGGAGCGAAGTGGATTATTTACCTGCCGCTCATGGTTCAAGCGTATTTACCCGTGGCGAAACTCAATCGCTAACATCCGTTACATTGGGAGGAAAATTAGATCAGCAATTATTGGACAGCCCAATGGTATATGGCCACAGCAATTTTATGTTACATTACAATTTTCCCGGATTTAGTACTGGAGAAGTAAAAATGAACAGAGCCCCGGCTCGTCGTGAAATTGGTCATGGATATTTGGCTTCTCGCAGTTTAAAGAAAATGTTACCCGATCAGGTTGACTATACCATCCGTATCGTTTCCGATATTTTAGAATCGAACGGAAGCAGCAGTATGGCTACCGTTTGCGCCGGTTCATTAGCATTGTTTGATGCAGGAATAAAAATGAAAGAAGCCGTTTCAGGTATTGCTATGGGTATGATTTCAGACCCAAAAACTGGACGATATGCAATCCTATCTGATATTTTAGGAGATGAAGATCATTTAGGTGATATGGATTTTAAAATTGTTGGAACCAAACAGGGAATTGTGGCTTGCCAGATGGATATAAAAGTAGAAGGCTTATCCTATGAATTATTGGCCGAAGCCTTAGAACAATCGCGTCGAGGCCGACTTCATATATTGGATAAAATGAATGAAACTCTTGCTACTCCAAGAGAAGAACTTAAACCACATACACCGAGAATTGAACGAATAGAAATTGAAAAAGATAAAATAGGTGCTGTAATTGGTACAGGTGGCAAGGTGATCCAGGAAATACAAGCCAAAACCGGAACTACTATTTCAATTGAAGAAATTGGAAACAAAGGCATCGTAGAAATATTGGCCACCAATATGGAAGGCATGGAACAGGCCAAGGCCATTGTTATGGGTATAATTACCGATCCTGAAGAAGGCGGAATTTATGATGGAATTGTAAAAGGCATTCAGGAATTCGGTGCCTTTGTAGAATTTATGCCCGGAAAGCAAGGCTTGCTTCATATTTCAGAAATCAGCTATTCACGTGTTAACAGCATGGAAGGTTTGTATCAGGAAGGCGACCATGTACAGGTAAAATTATTGGAGGTAGATAAAAAAACAGGGAAGTTTAAACTTTCACATAAAGCACTTTTAGAAAAACCGGAAGGGTATGTAGAGCCAGCGCCTCGTCCACCGCGCGACAGAGACGACCGAAGAGGAAACGACCGACGTGATGACAGAAGAGGTGGTGGCGACCGAAGAGATAGCCGGGGACACAGATAAAAAAAAATTTAATAAAATACATAGGCGTAAGATTTCGGTTTTACGCCTTTTTTTATATGATAATTATTTTAAATTTATTTTTCAATTAGAGGAATTATCGAATCTTCGATGTGTCATTTTTAGGTTTTAATTTCTATTGACGATTATGTAATGTATTATTAATTAATTTCGTCTTTTATAAAAAAAACAATGAAAAAAATAATCTTAATACCGTTTTTGGTACTTTGTTTCCAAATGGTTTTTGCTCAATCAAAAGATAACAGAAGATTAAAAGACCGGGAAATAAAGCGTAGTGAATTTATTAAAAAACATTTAAAATCTAATCGAGGCAATTACATTCTAAATACTCCGCAAACCATTACATTACACAAAGGTGGCAAGCAAACTCTTATTGAACAAATAGATGAAACATGGGATTCAGCAAGCCAAAAAATTATTAATTATCAAAAAATTGAATTTGGGTATGATGCCAATGAACGCAAAATATCGGAGACCTATTTCGGATGGAATGAACCGGGTGGAATTTGGGAAAAAAGTGAAAAAAACGATTATACGCGCGATGTAAAAGGAAATGTGATTTTGGTTCTAAATTCAGGATGGAACGACATTAGCAGTGCCTGGGAAAATAATTATAAAGATGACTATAGCTACAGCACCGATAACGATATGCTCACCGATTTGTATTCAGAGTGGGATGTGGTTAAAAGTTTGTGGCTAAAAATTTCGAAAATTGAAGATACGTATGATGCCAACCACAAGGTATTAACCGACACCTATTCGGAATGGGATGCCGTTAAAAGTGTTTATGCAATCATTGATAAATTGGAATATACCTACGATGCCAAAGGAAACCAGTTGACCGACAGCTACTCTACCTGGAATGCAACAACCTCAAAATGGCTGGCAGTTGACCAATATGTAAATACGTTCGATGCCAATAATAATATGCTCATCCGCCTCTATTCAGATTGGGATAATGTAACCCGGAAATGGGTTAACAATAGTAAAGATGTTTTTACTTACGATGCCAATAACAATATGCTAACTAACGTTTATACCGTTTGGAATGCTACCACAAGTCTTTTTGTTAATACCGAAAAAACAGCTAATTTTTATGATTCCAAAAACAACCAAATTCAAAGCAATGATTCGATTTGGGTAATACGGAGATGGGTAAATAATTTTAAAAGCGAATCAACATTCGATTCACAGGTTTCGACCGGTCAATTGATTTTGCCTTTTGACAACGACTTTATTAAACTGTATTTTAAAACCAAACTCACTAAAACAAATCAATTTGATTGGAATAAAGTGTCGGGAGTTTGGGATAAAAAAACCATTACTACCTATAATTACTGGATTGATAATACGAGTGTCAATAAAATTAAAAACACGTTTAATATTTCTGCTTATCCCAATCCAGCCAAAGGAATGACTACCGTAAAAGTTGGGAATTATTCAGGCAAATTAGAGATTAATATTTATGATTTAGCAGGGAAGTTGGTAAGTTCTAAAGATATGGAGAGAGAAGGTTTTATTATAGTTGAGGACTTAAAAGCCGGAATTTATTTGATTCAATTTAGAAATGGACAAACCTTGTTGGGAAACAAAAAATTGATAATAGAATAAGCACATCTATTATTAAAAAGTGATTAAGAGTTTTTTTATAACTCTCTCAAAAATGGTCTTTTTTATTTTCACCCCAATTTTTTTACCGTTAAATTAAAGATTCAATTAAGGGAAGCCTCAGTTTACAAAAGCATATTTATAAAAAAAATATAAAGCAGAGCCTTTATCTTAATCAATATAGTTTGACCTTTTTCCGGTTCTGAGCATACCGGTTAAACTGCCAAAAATCATAATGACAAACACTAAATTTACTATTGTATTTAGCATACTACAGATGTACAGAAATCATTTTAAAATACTTTTTAAAACTGCCTTGAATTTTAGATAATATATACATACTTTTGCAGCCCTTAAAAAGAAATAATAATAAATACGGGAATGGACGCACAGTCATACAAAACCATATCAGCCAATAAAGCTACAGTAAACAAACGTTGGTTTGTGGTAGATGCCGAAGGAAAAACTTTAGGTCGCCTTAGCTCATCAATTGCCAGTGTAATCAGAGGCAAAAATAAACCTGATTTTACGCCGCATGTGGACTGTGGTGATAATGTAATAGTACTTAATGCTGAAAAAGTAGCTTTGAGCCGGGATAAAATGACGACCAAGGAATATGTTTCATATTCAGGTTTCCCGGGTGGACAAAAATTTATAAGTGCCAGAAATTTGGTTGCTAAAAAACCGGAAGCCTTGGTAGAAAAGGCTGTTAAGGGTATGTTACCGAAAAATAAATTAGGACGTGCCATATTTCACAATCTGTTTGTATATGCCGGAAACGAGCATCCTCATCAGGCACAAAAACCAGAAATTTTAGAATTTTAAAAAATACAGATGGAAGTTTTAAACACATCAGGAAGAAGAAAAACAGCCGTAGCAAGAGTTTATATGACTGCCGGCACCGGTAAAATAGTAGTTAACGGAAAAGACATTGTATCCTATTTTCCATCATCGGCACAGCTTTATGATGTAAACCTGCCTTTTACAATTTGTAATGCGGTAGGTCAATACGATGTAAAGGCCAACATTGACGGCGGTGGTTATCACGGGCAAGCTGAGGCTTTGCGTTTGGGAATAGCCAAGGCATTGGTAATGGCTGATGCCGAAACCAACAAACCTCTTTTAAGGTCGAACGGATTAATGACCCGAGATTCAAGAATGGTAGAGAGAAAAAAACCGGGTCAAAAGAAAGCAAGAAAGAAATTCCAGTTCAGCAAACGTTAATATTTTATACAATTCATGTCAAATCTTACAACCAAAGAATTATTGGAAGCCGGTGTTCACTTCGGTCACCTTACCCGCAAATGGAATCCAAAAATGGCTCCGTTTATATTGATGGAAGAAAATGGTATTCATCTTATTGATTTAAATAAAACTATTTCAAAACTGGAAGATGCCAAATCAGCCATTAAAAATATAGTAAAATCAGGCAAAAGGGTATTGTTTGTTGCCACCAAAAAACAAGCAAAGGAATTAGTGGCTGAAGAAGCAAAACGTGTTAATATGCCTTTTGTAACCGAACGTTGGCTAGGTGGTATGCTTACCAATTTTGCTACCGTTCGAAAATCCATCAAAAAAATGCAAAATTTTGAAAAAATGTCGCAGGATGGAACTTACCAGAATATATCAAAACGCGAACGCTTAATGATTGATCGCGAAAAAATAAAATTAGAAAAATTATTAGGAGGTATTGCCGATTTAAACCGCATTCCATCCGCTTTATTTATAGTTGATTCAAAACGCGAGCACCTTGCGGTATCAGAAGCTCAGAAATTAAACATTCCTATTTTTGCAATCGTTGATACCAACAGTGATCCATCAAAAGTTGATTACCCGATTCCTGCCAATGATGATGCTGCAAAATCAGTATATTTAATAACCCGAGAAATTACCAATGCCATCATCGAAGGCATGCAGGAACGCAAAGACAAGACCGATAAAGAAGAAGTAGAAGCAAAAGCAGAAGTAGTAGCAGAATAAATTAAGACCAATGATTACAGCAGCAGCAGTTAATGAATTAAGAAAAGCATCAGGAGCCGGAATGATGGATTGCAAAAAAGCTTTGCAGGAAACCAACGGCGATATGGAACAAGCCATTGATTATTTAAGAAAAAAAGGAGCAAAAGTATCGGCCAGTCGTGCCGATCGCGATGCGGCCGAAGGAGCAGTTATAGCCATTGCCTCGGCTGATAAAAAAACAGGAGCCATTATCCGATTGAATTGTGAAACCGATTTTGTGGCCAAAAATGAAGATTTTGTTTCATTGGCTCACAAAATTGCCAATGTAGGACTAAATAATAAGCCCGCCTCTTTAGAAGAATTAAAAAATATTAAAATTGAAGGCATCGCTTTGAGCGAAAGGTTACTAGATTATGTTGGAAAAATTGGTGAAAAAATTGATGTTACCGTTTGTGAAATTGTAGAAGGAAATTTAGTTGTTCCCTACATTCATGCCGGAAATAAAATAGGTGTATTGGTTGCTTTGAATCATACAGGCGAAAAAATTGAAGAAGCAGGAAAAGATGTGGCCATGCAAATAGCAGCCATGTCGCCGGTGGCTTTAGATAAAAACGATGTTCCCCAAAGCATAATTGACCGTGAAATTGAAATAGGAAAAGCCCAGGCAGCAGCCGAAGGCAAACCTGAAGCCATGCTTGAAAAAATAGCTATGGGTAAACTTAATAAATTCTATAAAGACTCTACCCTGTTGAATCAGGACTTTGTAAAAGACAGTTCCAAAACCATCAGCCAAATGCTTGATGGGATTGAAAAAGGATTGACTGTAACCAAATTCAGGCGAATTCAATTGGGAGTTTAAAAATAGTTAAAAAGAGAAACATAAAGTTTCTCTTTTTTTTTGTGGTGAAAACTTTTCCAAAGTTTTGTATTTTGGAAAAGTTAATTTACAATATCTTTTTTTCAAGCACACCAATTCGCTTTTCATGGTCATGAATAATAACAATTTCATCGGCTAAACGCATTACACTTGTTCGCAATTCCTTAATGGATACATTTGTAATTTGTTGCTCCTTTTGAAGATTTTTAATTTCATCAATCATACGGTCTTGATTATAAACCATCTCTGCTAATAGCTCGACGATCCTATCTCCGTTTTTCATAATACAAAAATAAATTAAAACTTCAACTTTCTTGCTGGCAACTTAATTTGAATAACTATTTCGGTTCTTGCTTAAATAGGTTTATATATTAAATTATTAAAAAAATCATAATTTCCAATTCCTGTTTTTTTTAAATACCCCTTACATTTGCAGTAATGAAATACTCCCGCATTTTACTAAAACTTAGTGGCGAAGCCTTAATGGGCAAAAAAGAATTTGGCATTGATTCTGACATTTTGGAAAAATATGCGCTTGAAATAAAAAGTGCCCATGAAATGGGTGCTCAAATAGCCATTGTAATTGGCGGAGGAAATATTTTCAGAGGGGTACAGGGTGTTCAGGGCGGTGTGGTTGACAGGGCGCAGGGAGATTATATGGGAATGCTTGCCACTGTTATAAATGCAATGGCATTGCAAGGCGCTTTAGAAAAATATGGGATGAAAACCCGTTTGCTCTCAGCCATTAAAATGGAACAAATTTGTGAACCATTTATCCGCCGTAGAGCTATAAGACATTTGGAAAAAGGTCGTGTTGTTATTTTTGGTGCCGGTACAGGAAATCCATATTTTACTACCGATACAGCCGCTTCATTACGAGCCGTAGAAATTGAGGCCGATGTTATATTAAAAGGGACTAGGGTTGATGGCGTTTATTCAGCCGATCCTGAGAAAGACCCCTCAGCGGTAAAATTTGAGACAATCACATTTACCGAAGTATATAAACGTGGCTTGAGTGTAATGGACTTAACAGCAATCACTCTTTGTCAGGAAAACAATCTTCCCATCATTGTTTTTGATATGAATAAAAATGGAAATTTGTTGGAACTAATAAATGGAAAGTCAGTAGGCACTTTGGTTTCAGGCTAAATCTTTTTAAAAATAAGAATTATTCCAAGGATAATAAATATATATCCGGCTGTAAAATTTATTATTTTAATAACCCGTTCACTCAATTTTTTTCCGATATAATTGGCAAGCAGGCTAATCATTATTTCTATCCCAAATACGGAAGCTATGGCACCGCTAAAAAAATAAATGGACTGAATATTTGAATATCCGTTAACACCCTTAATATACGTTTGAATAGCAAGCCAGGCTATAAAATTTACGGGGTTCATAAAGTTCAGAAGGAATCCTTTGGTAATATAAAAAAATCGCCCTTTGCCTATTATTTCACCATTTTTGTCAGTGGATTTCTTTTGGGGTATAAATTGGTAAATCCCCAAACCTATTAATAGAAACCCTCCCGTATATTTAATTATATTTTGATATTTTTCTATTTCATCAAGATACTGGGAACCAAATAATATTAAGGAAATAATAATGACATCGCTTAATACTACACCCAAGGCAATATCAAACCCTTTTTTAAATCCATGGCTGATACTGTTTTGGATCAATGCAAAAAATATTGTTCCAAAACCAAAGCCAAGAATTACTCCCATGCCTATGCCTGAGAAAAAGGGAATTAAGATGCTATTCAAATTTTAATCAGATTTAGTTTTAGGTTCATTCTTTATTAGACTGTCTTAAAAGGAAATGTTCAAATATTCAATTTTCAATGAACAATTTTCAACACCTGACGGATGCAAATTGTGAGGAGCATAATTTTCTTTACCTAACCAAGGTTACGGTTCCTGAAAACTTATAAAGCTTTTTACTAAAACTT
>CAYHCM010000052.1:12603-22674 GCA_964355045.1 uncultured Chitinophaga sp.
TTACCTAACCAAGGTTACGGTTCCTGAAAACTTATAAAGCTTTTTACTAAAACTTGTTATTTGCACTTCATAAACATAGGCATCCATTTGCACCAATTCGCCTTTAAATATGCCGGTCCATGGATCATTTAAGTCATGTGATTCAAATATTTTTTCTCCCCAACGGTTAAATATTAATATTTGGTAGGTATCATAACCACTTGCTTCTATCCAAAATTTATCGTTTTTTGGAGGGCCGGCCCCGTCAGGACTGAAAACATTGGGAATATAAACAAGCATATCGGGTCCTATAATAACCGGTTTTATTACAGTATCTCTGCATCCGTATTCGGTTTCAACTATAAGCGATACATAATAAATTCCGGTGTCGTTGGTATAATAATATTCCGGATTTAACTGGGAAGAAGTATCTGTATCTAAAAAGCCATCCCCAAAATCCCAGATGTGACTGGTAATTTTATTACCGAGAGATACTTTACTTTGATCGGTAAATCTGAAACGAGGTAATGCGGCAGTGGTGCTATTATTTGGGTTTGGAACAAAATCGGCTACCGGAATTGGATAGGCTTTAATTGATAATGGGCCAATTGTGGTATCGCATCCCTGAACCATATTATATTTTTCGCCGGTAATTTTTAGAGTTACGGCATATGTTCCTGCTTTTGTAAAATTATGAGTTGGATTTTGTAGCACTTCATCGGGACTTCCATCAGCAAATTTCCATAAATAGGCAGCCTTGGTGGCATCAATTCCATTGATAAGTGTTGTATTAAAGTTAACAGTGTGAGGAACACATCCATCAGGGTCATCTAATGTAACATTTGCCTTTGGAATAGGATGAATAATAATATTCATAGCGTCCTGAGCGAACGGACAAACCCCTTCATTATCGGTAAAACAGGTTATTGAAATATTTGTTGTACTGTCACCTCTCGGGCTAAGGTTATAAGTTGTAGGATTGGCATTTGACAACTGAATATTATTATCAAAATAGCCTCTGCTTCCGGCACTATGTACCCAATTTATTTTAGAGGCAAATTGTGAACTGGCAGTGAGAGTAAATTGCATATTATTGGTTCTGCATTGCTCTATATCCTGAGTTGTTATATTTACAATAGGTTTGCTTTGGACAAATACTTGTAAACTTTTAGCCGTATCGCATTTAGTGGTAGGATGTACGTAGGTATAAGTAAGAGTTATCCATTTATCACGCTCAGTTGAGGTAACAGATGATGGCCTAAAAACCCCTCCGCTAATAACACCGGGAACCGAACTTGACCAAATGCCTCCCGAAGGATTAGCATTTAAAGTTACATCGCCATCTACTTCACAAAACTTGCCTTTATCGCCTGTGGGAGTTATGCTGATATTTACTTTAGGCAAAGGATTAATACGAATTAATGTATCGCGTTTAATATAACAGCCGCTCGACAGGTCGGTATATCTCATTTTATATATTCCGGGGCCGGTTATTACATTCAATTTGTTTGTATTAAGCGTATCCCCGTTATTATTATCCAATCCTATCTGCAATAAAGCTTTGGCTTTGGTGGTTCCGGCACTGTCAACTACCATCCACCTACCGGAGGTTGGCTGGGTATTGCTAATAATATTAAGGTTTACAATTCCGGCATCAATACATAAATCAGGGAATCCATTGAAAGTAATTGTTGGCACTCTAACTATGAAGTACCAGGCTGAATCCTTGTTAAAGCATCCCTCGCCATCCTGAATGGTCATTTCAATAAAAACTGAATCTTTACTTTTTCCCTGAAGATCAATAATTGAATCTGAAACTCGAATCCAAAAGTCATAATTTAAACTAATATCTCTATCTATAATAATATCACTAATAGTAACGAATCCACCACCTTTTCTGGCAAGAGTTTTTAATAATCTGAATTTAACATCCACCATCGAATTCAAATTTAACGGCGCTTTAATATATGGTTTTATTGGAGTCCAATTAATATTTTGACATAAGGTAGCCCCTCCAAAGTTTAACCCTGGCAGCGGATTTATGATAAACCGGGTACTGTCTTTATTTAAACATTTAGTTGTAGGATCGGTATAGGTATAAATTAATGAGAACACTCCCGCTTTTTTAGGATCACAGGCTTGAGGGGTCAAAAAAGTATTACTATTTACAAGAGCTGCATTTTGACGGCAGGTCCAGTTACCTCCTGTGGGGCTTGCAAAATTAGAACTACCTAAAGATACGTTGCCATAATCACAACAATATTTTTGAGGTGCTACAAGGGTTAATACCGGCAACGGATTTACTTTAATATCTACCGTATCAAATCCGTAACATCTCAATGTATCTTCCTGTACCTGAAGCTCAAGCAGGTATATATTTGAAGTTTTTATATTGAATTTTACCGTTTGTTTTGTACTAAATACCGGCGGGGTTTTAGGCAAGCCTCTATACCAAAGGTAGGTTCCGATTTTGGAGTTACCCAGTGTATCAAGACCTGTTGCCTTTAACAACATGGTATCATTAAAACACTTGGTTTCATCCGGTCCTGCATAAGGAAATAGCGTGTCATTCACCAATAAATTCATGGTATCGGTCCATCTGCATCCCAAGCTGTCGCTAACAGTTGCGGTATATATACCTTTCTGTGCTATTCTTGAAAAAGTATCAGTACTGTAATCTATGCCATAATATGCCCATTGCCACATCAACGAATCACCTTGCCGGATGGTATCTCCTAAAACAGGGTCAATCCAATATGCAAATTTTGCATTTGGGGTAATGGTAATACTGTCGTACCAACACATTCGAATATCAGGCCCCATATCTACTTTGGGATTGGCCTTTAAATACACATTGATGGTGTCAAAAGCAGTACATTTATTTTTATCCGATATTTCAACCCTGAACGTACTATCACTTGCATTCATAATAATATCCTTATAATCCAAGGTATCGTTTAGGTCAAAACTCAATGGGGTGAACCATTTGTATTTGAAAGGGGAAACACCTTGACTAACCTTGGCACCCAAACGCAATGTAGAACCGGCGCAAACAAAGGTATCAGCACCTAAAGCCAAATCAACCTCTAATAATGGTGGAACTATTAAGGTATCGAAATAATCACTCGGGCAGTTAGGGAAATTATTAATTTGATGATGAATTATATATTTTCCTCCTTTTCTGAATTGTATAGTATCATAATTTTTATTTGACCTTGTTCCATTATTGCTTTTAAAAAAATAATTTGCCCTTGTTAACGGTTGGTTTAAAGAATCAGAAACCTCCCATAAATATTTTGCAGGTAATTTAAATCCTCCGAATAATTTACTTTCGACGGTATATTTCCCACAAATCAAGGTGTCAATATCTCTTAGTGTTTCAGCAATCGGCTTTACAACAATTGAGAAAGAACGAGTTGTAAGTGCATTTTTTGGGCATGCATCATCTATTGCAGTAGCTGTAAACGTATAAGGCAAATCGCTGGCCTGATTTTTCTTAGGGGTCCAGCAAAAAGTAGCTACTTTTTCTCTGGCTTTAGGGTTTTTTATTGTAAACGTAGCGCCTGGAATACCGCGGTTCCAGATTAAATTTACGGTATCCGGAGCCGGAGTTTTAGCAGGAGGTGGCGGAACAAATGGCTTGTCCTCTGTAGTAATATCAAAGCAAAGTTGTGTGCCGGCACAAACGCTGTATTTGAAAATTTTGTTTGTTATTTTCGGCGGATTATTGGCCGGGCATGTTTGCACAATAAAGTGCATATCACGCCTGGTAAGCCCAATATGTTCATATACACCTTTGCTGTTTTTCCGCCATTCATCAATCTGCATCACCACTACAGCTTCTTGTCCGCATTCAGTTGGTGTAAAAATTAAATCTCCCGTTTCTGGATCCATGAACAAACCAATGGGAGGCTCAGCATTTGGATTAGATTTTGTTTTATCTGTCCACCCTGATGGAAAATAGGGTGTCATTGGAAAACTACCCGAAAATCCTCCGCTGTAATTTGATTTGGTAGAGGCGCCTGACCATGCAGTTACCAATGAATAGGATAATGAATCATAATTAACAGTATCTACGGCTCCGTTATTAAAAAAGTAAGGTTGGTTGCAACAAAGAATAGAAACGGGGTCGTTAGTTAATTGTGGGGATGTATTGCAAGGTTTTTTACATGCATCTAGTTCCAGATAGGTATAAAAACCTCCTGATGGGCCAGTAGTGATAAACACACTTCTGCAACAAATATTTCCTGTTGAAACCCTAAAAATGCAGCAACCGCTTTTCATTGCATTTCTTAAATCAATAGTTCCTTCAAAAGTATGCTTCTCAATTCCATAAGGATAGCTGCCATTACACGGTTGTTCGCATTTACTTATTTCTTTTTTACACGTTTTTGTAATATCTGTAATTTTAGTTCTGGTCATTGTTACCGTACCAAGATTAGCAGAAGTTGAGGTGCAGGTCAATGCGAGTGCCGTAGGCACGGTACTGGAACTTGCACAATTTTCACTTGTTCCGCATTTAGGGCTTTGTCCCAAAACATAACATCCTCGACAATCCCTATAAAAATTGATGATAATAGTAAAAATACTATCGTTTGTCTTGGAGCACCTATAAGTTATATCTGAACCCATTATATGATCAGCCTTGGCATACCAGCCTGAAAACAAAAATATAATCAGAGTCAATTTAAAGACAAGATTTTTCATTACTTTTTATTATTAAAATTAAGACTACATAGAAACATAGAAAGTTGCTTTACTTCTGAAATTTTCGGCAATTTAAATAATATATTTTAGAAACTTATAACAGTATTATTTTTAATGTTAAAAAAATAGAATCATTCAGGACAAAAAGCCTTAAATAGTATTTTTGTTGTACGTTTGTAACATGAGCGGAAAACGGACAGATAAACTGGCAAGGCAGATACAGCGCGATTTAGGAGAAATATTTAACTCCTTATCATCCAAACTTTTTGAAAATGCATTTATTACCATAATGGAAGTCAGGGTATCGGCTGATTTGGGCATAGCAAAAGTGTATATTGGTGTTATGAATTATCCTAAAAAACAGGAATTGCTTGAACTCATACAATTTCATAATCCCGTTATTCGAAAAGCATTGAGCGATAAAATCAGAAATCAGGTTCGGAAAATCCCCAATCTTCAATTTTATTTAGATACAACCCTTGATAATGCTGAACATATTGAACGCTTGCTGGATAAAATTAAAAACGAAGAGCAGAGATAAATTCCAAAAAAACAAATTCCAAATTCCAAAAAACTAAAAACAAATCCAAAATTAAAATTACAAACTTTATACCAGATATAAAATTTTGATTATTGAAAATTGAAATTTATTTGAAATTTAACTCATATTTAATTTTAATATAAATGTATTGTCTAATCTGCGATTTGTTATTTATTAGTTAATATTTGTTATTTAAACTCATGAGTTTACCACTAAAGTTTGCTATTCGTTATGTTTTTTCAAAAAAGAAAACTAATGCGATAAATATTATTTCTGCTATTACCGCTCTGGCATTTGCGGTGGGTGCAGCTGCCATGATAATTGTACTTTCAGCTCTCAACGGATTTGAAACCACCCTTACCAATCTTTTTACTTCCTTTGATCCCGACCTTAAAATTGAAACGTTAAAAGGAAAAACGTTTACAATTGATTCGGTAAAATTTGAACAATTAAAAAAAATAAACGGAATAGCAGAAATAGCCAAAGTGCTTGAAGATAATGCCGTAGTAAAATATGGTGAAGCTCAGGAAATAGCCATTGTTAAAGGCGTTTCGGCCAACTATAATTTGGTTACACAAATAGATAGTACCATTGTAGAAGGAAATTTTTTATTAATTAACGATGAAATAAGCAGCGGGGTATTTGGCTATGAACTGGCAGCTAAACTTGGCTTAAATTTAAATAATCCGGTAGGATTTGTTACCATCTACGTTCCTAAAAAAGGCGAAATGGATAATCTTAATCCTGAACAAAATTTAATAATAGAAAGGGTATTGCCCACAGGCAAATTTTTTGTTCAGGAGGAAATAGATAGCCGGTATGTATTGGTTTCCCTTGATTTTGCACAAAAAATATTTGGTTATAAACAAGAAATTTCGGCCTTGGAAGTAGCCGTCAAACCCGGGGTCAAAATTTCGGATATTAAAGATGAATTAAATAAAATTTCAGGAAATAATTTTTCTATTAAAAATCAATACCAACAAAAAGAAAGTATCTATAAAATTTTTAAAAGCGAAAAATTAGCCACCTTTGCCATACTTAGTTTTATTTTGTTGATTGCAGCATTTAATATGGCCGGAGCACTTACCATGTTAATTATTGAAAAAGAAAAAGACATAACCATCCTAAAAAGTATGGGAGCTATGCAGCATGAATTAAGGTCAATCTTTCTTGCTTCAGGATTAATTATTTCAATAATTGGGTGTACAATCGGATTGTTAATCGGTGGAATAATTTGTTGGCTGCAACTGAAATATGGTTTTCTGGGAATCGAAAATAGTGTGGTAGATGCTTATCCGGTTACGATAAAAACAATGGACTTTATATTGGTTTTTGGCATTTCATTAACAATTGGATTACTAACAGCCTGGCTACCTACACGGAAAATAATGGGAAATTAGCAATGTGCAATTAGCAAAAACTTAGAACATTGAACAAAGAACATAGAACTTTTTTAATAACCGGCTTAGGCAATATAGGCCTGGAATATGAACACACACGCCATAATATAGGATTTGATATACTCGACAATTTTGTATTGAAACATGAAAGTTCGTTTAGTACCGGTAGGTTGGTTAATTATGCGCTTGTAAAATTAAAGGGAAAACACGTGCATTGCATAAAACCAACCACCTACATGAATTTAAGTGGAAAGGCAGTTTATTATTGGGCCAATAAATTAAAAATAAGCCGTGAAAATATTTTAGTATTAACGGATGATTTGGCCTTGCCCTGTTCAAAATTAAGATTGCGCAACAAAGGAAGTGACGCCGGACATAATGGGCTAAAAAGCATAAATGAAATAATGAACACCACCGAATATACCCGTTTGAAATTTGGAATTGGAAACAATTATGAGAAGGGAAAACAAGTAGATTTTGTACTGAGTAAATGGGAAGAAGATGAACTTGAAACGGTAAAAAATGGAATTGAAAATGCCGTACTGGCAATTGAATTATTTGTGGTTGAAGGCTGCGAAAAAGCCATGAATAAAGTAAATCAAAAGATATGAAAAAACGAAAACTTATACTGAAAATGGAGGACGATAACACGGAGAATAACCTTTTGGGTATAGTTTCCAATATGTCGCATCTGCAATTTGTACATTTTTTAAATAAAACCGAACATTTTAATTTTATAAGAAATGACGACCTGGTAATAGATAGCGCCCCGGAACCAATTTTTTTAATAAACTTCACCTATGAAGATATGGAGGATGGACATATTTGTAAATTAATTAAAACAAAGGGTTTATCAGGTTTATTGGCAAAAAAAATGTCAGCCTTAGATTATATTTTAATTATTAGTTCAGAAAATCCGGATGAAATAATCAATACCTTGGAGCTACTTAATGGATTACCATTTATTCAAGCCGTAATGAGATTAGAAAACAAAGATATTTTTAGAAGGGATAAAAAAAATTCAATTCCGGTAAACCTATTGTCGGTTAGAAATGTTTTATAAAACCGAGCCAATAAAAAGATAACAGTTTAGAAATTTTATTAAGGTTATTTTTGTAAAGTTATTTCAAAACATTAATAAAATTTATCATCAAACATATAGTTAATACTAACATGAAGGGCAAGCCAAAAGAAAAAGGCAGCAATTATCCCCGTTATAATAAAACAAAAATTATTGCCACCATTGGCCCGGCTACCTCCAGCTATGAAAT
Source organism: uncultured Chitinophaga sp. (assembly GCA_964355045.1). Classification (GTDB taxonomy): domain Bacteria; phylum Bacteroidota; class Bacteroidia; order NS11-12g; family UBA9320; genus JABWCE01. The sequence goes on from CAYHCM010000052.1 coordinate 20,502, forward strand.
GCTTAAAAAAATAATTCAGGCCGGGGTGGATGTGTGTCGTATTAATTTTTCGCACGGCGAACATCAAAATCATCTGGAAGTAATTGAAAGAGTAAAGCAAATAAATAAAGAATTAGATACAAACATTTGTATTCTGGGCGATTTACAGGGGCCTAAATTAAGAATTGGTGAAATAGACCGGGGCTTTATTGAACTGAAACGAGGTGAAAAATTGATATTGACCACCGAAAAATGTATTGGCAACAAACAAAAAATTTATATCAATTACAAAAGCCTTGCTCAAGATGTGAAACCGGGCGAACGGGTATTGTTGGATGATGGAAAAATAGAATTAAAATTTACTGAAATAATAAACTCTAATTCTGTACTTGCTCAGGTTATAGTTGGAGGCTTGCTCAAATCGCGTAAGGGTTTTAATCTTCCAAATTCTAATCTTTCGGTTCCAAGTCTTACCGAAAAAGATCATATTGATTTGCTTTTTGCCTTAAAACATGACCTTGACTGGATAGGACTTTCGTTTGTAAGGGAGGCCAAAGATATATTGGGTTTGCGCAAAATAATAAATGAACATAATCCCCGAACACGCATTGTAGCCAAAATAGAAAAACCACAAGCGGTTAAAAATTTTGATGAAATATTAAAAGAGGCCGATGGGATAATGGTAGCCCGTGGCGATTTGGGAGTTGAAATGCCGATGCAAAAAGTCCCCATTATTCAAAAACAAATAGTTGAGAAATGTATAATTGCCGCCAAGCCGGTAATAATAGCTACTCAAATGATGGAAAGCATGATTGAAAACCCCACTCCTACCCGGGCTGAAGTAAATGATGTTGCCAATGCAGTGCTCGACGGGGCTGATGCCGTAATGCTAAGTGCCGAAACGTCGGTGGGCAAATACCCGTTAAAGACGATTCAGGTAGTTGAAAAAATATTGGGCGAGGTAGAAATAAATGCAAACCCATATTATAAAGGAGTTAAACCCAATGAAGCAAGTTCAACTTTTATTTCAGATGAAATATGTTTTACAGCAGTTAGAATGAGCGAACATTTGAATGCTAAAACTATAATTGGGATGACACACTCAGGTTATACCGGTATCAAAATTAGTTCATACCGGCCAAACTGTGATATATTTGTATTTACCCACAACCATGATGTTTTAAGAACTTTAAATCTGGTTTGGGGAGTACGGGGTTTTTATTATGAAAACGAAGAAAGTACCGATAAAACCATAAGTGATGCCTTAGATTTTTTGAAAAATAACGGTTATGTAAAAAAAGGTGATATAGTAATAAATTGTGCAAGCATGCCCTTACATCAAAAACAAAGGACAAATACGTTGAAAGTAAGTGTGGTTGAATAGTCAATTTGGAAATTTGAAATAAATCTAAAATCGTAAATCTAAATAAATCGTAAATCTAAAATCGTAAATAAGTATGGAAACCATAATAAATAAAGTAGCCCAAAGTGGCTTAATAACATTTAATCTGGAAGATTATTATGATAAAAATGAACGGGTAGTTTTTGATATAAAAGAGTGCCTTTTTATGGGATTAATATTAAGAGAGAAAGATTTCAGGGAATTTATTAAAACGAACGACTGGGAAAAATACAGAAACAAAAATGTAGCAATTACATGTTCAGCCGATGCCATTGTTCCAACATGGGCTTATATGTTGGTAGCTTCCAAACTTACAGGTATTGCCAATTATTATGCGTTTGGCGATTTAACCAATCTTGAAAATTCATTATTTCAAAAAGCTCTTGCTAATGTTGATATGGAATCTTTTCGTGAGAAAAAAATGGTTATAAAAGGATGTGGAAATCTGCCTGTCCCCATAAATGCGTATGTAGAAATATCAAGGTTATTGCTTCCGGTAGCCGGTAGTATTATGTATGGTGAGCCTTGCAGTACCGTTCCGGTTTTTAAAAGGAAGGTATAGCATTAAATATAAAAAGTCCGCCTCTATTTCTCAGGATTGTTTAGTTTACTGTGTTTACGGCTATATCCAAAATAAATTACAAAACCAATGGCTAACCAAACCAGCAAACGTGACCAATTTGGCCATCCCAATCCAAAAATCATAGCAAGGCAAACAATTATACCTAAGATAGGTACCCATGGTACTAAAGGAGTTTTAAAATTGCGATGTATCTCAGGGTTGGTTTTTCT
>CAYHCM010000053.1:0-22241 GCA_964355045.1 uncultured Chitinophaga sp.
CATTCCTTTTAAATTTTGGTTGCAAAGATGATTGAATAATCTGAAAAATGAAATTTTAAAGTCCATTTATGGACGACATATTGGTAGCAAAATAATTATGTCTGTTATACAAGTGCCGTAGGTACAAAATATATTTCGTGCCTACGGCACTAATTAAATTCTGTGATTGTCATTATTTCTACCAATATTTTGTGCCTACGGCACTTCGCCTTTCAAACAGACTGCAATTCGCCTTTCAAACAGACTGCAATTCACCTTTCAAACAGATGGCACTTCTTATTTCAAACAGACGGCACTTCGCCTTTAAAACAGACGGCACTTCGCATTTCAAAGAGAAGAGCGATTATTTATCACGTTTCTTTTATAATCTGTTAAAGTTGAATAAAAACAAATTCCTTATTTCACTTTTATTTTCCTGCCCAAATCCAATATATCGGTTGATTTCATTTTATTTAAAACACATATTTTATCAACGGTTGTTTTATATTTTTTAGCTATGGAATATAAGGTATCTCCTTTTTTGACGGTATGAAAAAGCACTTTTGCATTTTTAATTCGATCCTGTTCTTTTTTGGCGGCCTTTTCTTTTTTCTTTCGCTCAAGGGCTTTTCTGTTTTTTTCTTTTTCCTTTAAAATTTTCATACGATTGGCTTCGTATCTGGCTTCATTTTTTTCATAAACCGAATCGTTTGCAACCTCAAGCATACTCGTCATTTCGTTTATATAATTTGATTTTGAAAATGTGGAAGAATAACCTACCATTAACGAATCAGTGTGTAAACTGTAATCCTCAAAATCAATTAATAGTTTTGGATTAACAGGTTTACCGAAATAGCGGATTTCAAAATGCAAATGCGAACCACGGCTATGTCCGGTATTGCCACCGTTGCCAATTAATTGTCCGGATTTTACAGGTTGCATAGCCTCCGTTTTTAAAGTTGACAAATGGCCATATAAGGTTTCCAACCCATTGAAATGACTGATTATTACAAAATACCCATAGCCCCGATTCCATCCGGCCTGCCTTACAATTCCATCAAAGGCCGCATATACAGGGTCGCCCGTTTCTAAATCAATATCTATTCCGGCATGAATGCGGCCATTGCGCCAGCCAAAATTACTGGTAACCTCGCCCCGGCAAGGCGCTGCAAAACAGCAGTGCAAATCGTCGGTTAAATGTAAACATAAGGTTTGTCGGTCGGAACCCGAAAGGGCAATAATTCCGATTTTTGAAGTATCCCATAATGTCGTTACTATTTTTATAGAATTATCGGGAGGCAATTCATTATAAAATCCGGTATCAATCTCGGATGAATCAAATTCTATAATTTGTGATTGGGCGGTAAAGGCCGAACAAATTAAGCCTAAAACAATAAGCAAACTGTTTTTCCATATCCTAAAGTTTACTTTTATCACCTTCAAGTTTTATTAAAATATTTTTTGCTGCTATCTCATCCTTACCTAATTGATTTATTAAATCAGCAAGACTTTCAAATTTTTCCTCTTCCCGCATGCGGCTTAAAAAATTTAGTGTAATCACTTCACCATATATTGTTTTATAAAAATCAAAAATATTTACTTCCATACTCCATTTAGCTCCTTCAATAGTTGGATTATTACCAATGCTGCACATTCCGCCATATTCATTTTCCAAATATTTAACTTTAACGGCATAAATGCCATTTGCAGGAATTAATTTTTCAGCATCCTCAACTAAAATATTAGCTGTAGGAAATCCCAAAGCTTTACCCATTTTTCGCCCGTCAATTACCTTTCCTGAAACTGAATATTCCCTTCCCAAAAATAAATTAGCAGTTGCAACATCACCATGTAACAGGCTATTTCTGATTTTTGTAGAACTTACAGTAGCTTTATTGATATCGTGTGCAGGAATTTCTATGACCTCAAAACCATAAATCTCAGAATATTCTTTTAAATCATCAAACGACCCTTCGCGGTTTCGCCCAAAACGGTGGTCATAGCCTACAACCATTATATTTATCCCGATTTTTTCAACCAGTATATCCCTCACAAAATTCATGGCCGGCATTTTTGATAAGGTATCGTCAAAAGGTAATACAATGAGGTAATCCAGACCTGTGGCAGCTAATAATTTTACTCTTTCATCAAAGGTGGTGAGAAGTTTAATATTATTTTCGGCCTTGTATAACACATGCCTGGGATGAGGATGAAACGTGACAAGAATAGATTTGCCCGAACGTTGTTTGGCTAAATGAACAATATTGCCTAAAATTTCCCGATGACCGGTATGAACACCATCAAAAGTTCCTTGGGTAACAATGGCATTGGCGGGATGAGGAAATGTATTTAGGTTGGTAATTACCTGCATTTTTGGGTGGTGCGAAGGTAATTTAATTTTGGATTTTAGATTGGGTAATATGGTTCAAAAATTTGTTTAAAATTTTGGATGAGTTTTGGTTTAGAATTTAGAAGAATATTATAGGGTAATTAAAATTTCAAATAATCATTAACAGTTTTTTGCAAACTTTTTTTCACATTATGCCAGGTTTGACCTTTTAGGCTAATTGGTTCCTGACTTTGTTCAGCATCTTCAAAATAAATTATGGCCTGAGGAACAGTGATAAGCAGGTTTTGATCAGAGTATTTGGTTTGATAAAAATTTATTATTTCATCAAGTTTGTAAAAAACCAATAACTGATATAAATCCCAAAAATCTTTTTTTTGTCCTCTCTTTAATATTGTAAATATTTTCATAGCTGCTATATCTCTGGCATCATAAAATCGAATATTATCAATTGATTCCGGAGGAAATATATTTGGGTGAAAATGATTTCTTATCAAATCAACCTTTACTCCATTTATGTAAGCAAATAGACCAATTGAGGTAGGACGGTACGTATTAGTTTCCACACCAAATTTATTTTCTAAAACTCGTTTAATATCGTTGGGGTCAAAATCAATATTTGAAAAAAGATCTATATCATCCGACTTTCTATGCCCGTATCGCAAAGATAAATTTGTTCCGCCAACCAAATAAAAATTATTTAGTTCTGGAATGAGCATCAGTTCCTTTAATAAAGCCAGTGTTCCGGGTTCAACTGTGCTAAATTGTAACATTTATAATCAGTTAATTGATTTTCTAATACGGCACACGCCAAATAAACTGTTTCTTTTCTAAGAAATTTTTCATTTGTTAACGCTTTTCTTATAACCTCTTCAGCATAATACTCACGGCAATTTCTTATATCATTTACATCCCCACGTTCAAATACTCGTACAATTACCCATGGTGCGTAATTATCATAATCAATGGAATCAAAATTCACATCCCAAAATATTCGCTTGTCTAAAAGGGGTTTTTCTTTTTTCACCATTGGGCAAAATTAGATTAAAAAAAATGTGAGAAGCAATAAAAAAATGTGAGATTAAAAGAGGCAATCAATAAAAAGGAATGATTATGAAAATATCCTAAGCCCTAATCTCAAAGCAATCAATAAGAAAACTGCCCAAATAATAATTTTGGTTTGGGTATCTATTTTATCATCTAATCGCTTCATTTCTGCAAAAAACTTTTCCGTATCGTTATTTGTTTTTAAGTCAATTAAATTTAAAATCCCGGCTTATAAGCATTATTTATAATGTCCTCTTAGCGAATATACATAAAGGGTATTATTTTCAATTTGATAAACATAACGGTGTTTATTATTAATTCTTCGCGACCATTTACCAGAAAAATCAAATCTTAATCCTTCAGGTTTGCCTATTCCTTTAAATGGGTTTTCGATAATAGCTCTTGTTAGTTCAGAAATCTTTTTGAGGATTGGCTTATTTCCGGTTTTAATCCAAAATTCTAAATCCTCATCAGCTTTTGGAAGGTAAATTATTTCCATAGGCTATCCAATTCATCCAAGGTTACTTTTCGGCCTTTACCAGCCTTTAAGTCTTCATCGCCTTGCAAAATTTTAGCTACAAACTCAGCATTATATGGTTTTTCATTCGATATTTCAAATTTAATTTTAAAGGTTTTTACAACCTCCATCAACGCATTAATTTGGTCGGCAGTAGTTGGATGAACAATAAATATATTTTCTGATTGCATAATTATTTCATTTTTTGCAATACAAAATTACAGAATTATTATTTATATAAAAGAAATCTATAATCAATACTCATTTTTCAACATTTTTTACAAAAATTAATTCCTTAAACTCCTCCAAACCCACAGCATCACCAACCTTATATTCCCCAATACGGGCTCAGCGAAGGGCTGAAAGATTGGCCCCGTTTCCAAGGGCTTTCCCAGATTCCCTACCTTGCAAACAAGGTACTCAGCCTTACCAATTCACCTCCCGCCTCATAGCTATATTGCACAATACCGGTTTCTCCGGTTACTATAGCAACGCCATTGTTCAGAATAATATCCGTTGCATTAATACTCGGGTCGCTTGCCAACTGACTATTGGTAATATTATTCAAATCACTAATATCATATTGCTTGATGCCCCCCGCGCCAAAACAGATGAAGAGAGTTTTTCCGTCAATGCTCAACCCATTAGGAGATTCAATAAAAAAATAACTTTTAAGCAACTTAGGACTCTTTGGGTTTTTAACATCAATAACGAGCAACTCATTTTGCCCACCGCCGCAACGGGAACCTGTGCGAAGCGTAGAAAAAGCTATATCGTTATCTACAACCACGGGATCGCAACGTCGGGCATGTTCTACCAAAGAAACAAAAGCAGGAGATATAGGGTTAAGGGCGTAATCATATATAAAAACACCATCGGTGGAGCCTATGTATAAATATCCCTTGTATTTGAAAATAGTTTCTATTGTCCCGCGGTTCAAATTAACTGAAGCTTTGCTTTTAGGTGAAAGCGGATCGGAAATATCAACAGGTATTAGCGAAGTATTGTCAACCACGTAGAGATAATTTCCGGCTATGGCAAACCGGGCAGTAGAGCCTGCAATTCCGGTAGTATTTGAGCCTGAATTATTAAAACCTGAGTTTTTAGCCGTTGAAATTCCTGAATAGTCTTCCATACCGCCGCTGAAGCCATAATTCCATCCCCGTCTGCCGTATTCAGTTTGAACTTGTTCCTTCTCCATATAGCCCACCAAGTATTTTCCGTCAAAGACAAAATTTTGATTGAAAAAAATATTTTCTTCCCTATTAAGAAGTTTTATTTCATTGAGATTTGAAATACTGATAGAAAGCAAATCAGGTCCGCTGTTTGCCATCAGCACATTATTGATTACTGTAATATCTGAGCAACCGGGCAACCTGAGATATTTTAAAAATACTGGCAGCATAGGATTCGAATTATCAACAATATGAATTCCATCAAAAGATTCGTTGATAAAAAGCAAGTTTTCATAAACATAAATCTTGCCGGGTACTTTTAATGATTTGGGTTCTTCAACTGCAAATCCAGCCCGAAAATCACCCATAGAAAGGTAAACCGGAACTGTTACCGTTTCGGAAATAGTAAGCTTGTAACGGTCAGAACATCCTAAGATTACAATGCAGAAGATTAGGCTGGGCCAAATAGATGATACTGTTTTATTTTTCATAGTAATATCGTTTTATGTTAGGATAAATTGATTTTGTCAAGGTGTAAACTTGAATCTGAAAATTACTTTATGATGCAACTTGTATAATTTTTGAAATTTGATAACAAAACTATATTTATTTGACTAAAATTGAAAGTAATTTTAGAAACATTTTTTTAAGATAGTATGCTAACAAAATTTCAATCAATAAGATATCATGTGAAAGTATTGATATTACTTATTCTTGGTATTGCCAATTATGCAAAGGCTCAGGATATTGATGTTATAAAGATAAAAGACGGGCCTGAAATAGAAGGACGCCTTTTGGAAATAAAAAACGATACGGTATATTTTATGGCTGTTAGCAAAGTTTTGGTGAAATATTCTTCAGACAAAGTTGAAGTGATAAAAAAGAAACAAGATGTATCAAATGATAGCAATTCTATCCTGCCATCAGATAGTTGGAAACGGGCAAGAAAGTTGCTACCCGACAGCGGCTATTTCATATCATTTTCCGTAGGATTGGCTTTGCGTGCCATAAATCCGGGAATTGGCTTAGGTTATCGCGTTAGTTCAGCATTTCAACCACATTTAAAAGTGAGTTATATTGAGTATATCGAATCTCCGGGAAAATTTATACTGGCCTATGCGGGTATAAAAGGCAATTTTAAAAAGGATTGGCGAAGTCCGTTTTATATCCTGAGAGGTGGTTATGGATTCAATTTAACAAATTCTGAAGATTGGAGGACTATTGGTGAACTGAAAGATAAAAAAGGAGGCCCCGGAATCGAAATCGGATTAGGAATGAACTGGACCGTAATAAATGGAAAATATACGTGGAATATTGCCATTACCCAAAATATTCAAAAAGCACAATTTGAATATAACCCTTTTTTTTGGAATAGGAATGTCATGATTACTGAAGATCTAACTTACTATAGAACCTTTATTAGGCTTGGGTTTGAGTTCTGAATTTTTCCGCTTTCAATAACTGGTAATTTTTCAAAAATTATTCTTGCTCATTTTTATTTCCAAATATTAAAAATCATTAAAAAACCGATTCATTAAACTCATCCAAACCCACAGCATCTTCAACCTTATATTCCCCAATCCGTGTACGGCGAAGGGCCGAAAGATAGGCTCCACTTACAAGGGCTTTTCATCATCTAATTATAGTTTAGACAAATTCATTTCTAAAAAATAAAAATAGTAAACGGATTCAGGATTAATAAAAATGCGTAAACTTGCAGTAGGATTATTAATCAAAAAGCGTAAACTTTTTTTAGAATAAGACAAAATTAAAATTTTAGAGTGATGATTGACACTAAAGTAAATAAGGCCAAGGAGACGTTTATAAACGAAATTGTGCAGGATATAAACGATATTCCATTCGTTTATTTGAGAACACTTTACGGTTTAATTCATACCTTTAAAGAGAATATCCTCATTATTGAAAATGGAGAAATAAATAATAAATTGAATGTTCAGGAAGATGAAAACGATAATTTTGATTGGGATAATCTTATAGATAAAATACATCTTAATAGACAACGGAATAACATTAATTTAAGCTCAAAAATAAACCAATTATTATCTGAATAAACAATGAAACAAGTTGTCATTGATACAGATATACTTTCATATTACATGAAAGGTCAATCAAATGTTGTTGAAAATTTTGATAATCATGTAAATGAATTTGAATATGTTTTTATAAGCAGGATTACAATCATTAAAATTCTTGGTGGATTAAAATCTAAAAATGCCGATAAACAAATTATCAAACTTAGAGAATTGATTGCAAAACACAGAATTCTCGATACCACTGAAATATCGGCAGAATTTTCTTCAGATATCTTTGCTCACCTACAAAAAATAGGTAAGCACAGCGGCAATTATGACGTTTTAATTGCTGGGATAGCGATAGCCAACAATTTAACCCTTGTAACCAATAATGAAAAGGATTACGAAAATATTCAAGATTTAGAGATTACAAACTGGACATTAAAACTTTAATAAACTAAGAAAAACGGTCGCTATAATATTTCCTTAAACTCCTCCAAACCCACAGCATCAACTACCTTATATTTGCCAATCCGGATTCGGCGAAGGGCTGAAAGATAGGCACCATTTCCAAGGGCTTTACCAAAATCGTTGGCAATAGAACGAATGTAGGTTCCTTTGCTGCATACAATTCTAAAATCAATTTCGGGCAGTCGGATGGCTGTAATTTCAAAAACAGATATTTCTACTTTTCTTGATTTCATCACTACTTCCTCCCCTTGACGGGCACTTTTGTAAGCCCGTTTTCCATCTATTTTAATAGCAGAATAAATAGGTGGCATTTGTTCAATTATGCCCTTAAATTGTGAAGTTGCTTTATAAATTTCATCCTCCGTTATTTTAGAAATATCAAAAGTTTGGTCAATCTCAGTTTCCATGTCAAAGGAAGGACGGGTGGCTCCCAAAGTAAAAGTGCCGGTATATTCTTTTTCCTGAAGCTGGAGGTCGGTTATTTTTTTGGTCCATTTGCCGGTGCATAATATCAAAAGCCCTGTTGCCAATGGATCAAGGGTTCCGGCATGTCCTACTTTTTTTGCTTTTGTAATATACCTTACATGTTTTACCGCCTGAAAAGACGTTTTGCCATAAGGTTTGTCAATGAGAAGTAAGGCTCCTTCGTTATAGTCGGTCATTATAAAAGTGATTTATTTTTATTTATGTAACTACTCCGAAAAGGGAATAGTAATACGATTGTGTTAGAATTATATATTTGGTAGATGGTAAATGAAAATAAAAATCCCCCTAACCCCCTTTAAAAGGGGGAATCTGGACTCCGAAAATTATTCTTCTAACAAATGATTCATTATTTCTCATTCTTAGTTGTTTCTTATTTTTTTAATCACAGATCTTTTGGATACGCCAAATCTGTTTGAGTATAATTTGAAAAATTCTATACGGTTCATTTTAATAATTTTGCTGAGAACTTCTTTTTTCCATCTTCACCTTTTATAAAAACATAATACATACCGTGCGCCAATAGGCTGCTTTCGAAATAAAGCTCATTGTAGCCTTCGGGTAATTCTCCTGAAAAAATTTGTTTTACCAATTGGCCGGATACATCATATAATTCAGCTTTAATATTTTCATTTTTATCAAGATTAAAACCAAGGGCAGTACTTGAAATTAGAGGATTTGGAAAAACATTAACCGGTAATTTAAATTCTACATTTACTTTATCCGTCACTTTCAATTTTCCAATCCAGGTTCCGTTCACTTTATTTTCATTACCAAACGAACCCACAATCCATAAAGTTCCGGGCTCGTTATATTTATATTGTATTCCTGTATAATCGCCCCAACGTTCGTGTCGTGCTTGAGAAGGCTGCAATCGTTCAATAACTTTTATTCCTGATTTTACACGAACCACATCTGAAAAAAACGATGGTAAATTAGCCACCTGCGTATGATAAATGGCTGATGTGCCCGGGCATGATTTTTTGGAAACATGCGAAAAAGTAATAGCCGATGCTTGATCCGCAGGGTTTCCTTTTCCGGCATAAGCAATGGATGGATACCCATAATCAATGGAATCTGAACTAATAAAGTTTATTTTTACCGGTACTGATTTTTCAATATCAAACATGCCGTGTAAAATACCTGAACCGTAATAGGGTTTTATAACCGTTGTTTGAACATATTGAATTTTCCCATTGTGATAAATTCCACCCAACACCCTGGTATCATTGGTTTGAAGAGTATCGCCACCAACAGGTTGAGGCGCTGCCGGCGGTACACCGTAGGTTTTATCTGTTTTTAATATTTTAAGGCTGAGCGTAGCTTTTCCGCTGGCTAACGTATTGTTTATTTCATGAACAAAAAGGGTATCATTTTCTAAATCACCGGGCCTTACCGATAAAAAATACATATTGGGATGAGATGGAACAAAACCTCCTTGTACAGGACAAATACTCCAGATGGCTTTTGTTTTATAACGAATATCGGAAAAGACATTTTGTTTTAAGGTATCGCCATTATAGCCGGCGTTTTTATTTATTTGCCAAATAAGGCTTTGATTAAAACCAACCCGCCAATCGGTATTTTCGGTTAATAAATTTAATGTAATAAATACATCTTCCTTAGAAATAGCCATTATAGGGTAATCACTCCATTTATCATTATTTAAGGCATTGCCGGGTATTTTATAAAAGTTCCATTCGCCGGCAGGGTCGTTGGTTTTAGTAAAGGCAATTACACCAAAGTTTGAGGCTACTTTACTTTCGTGCAAAAAGAATAAAATAAACCTATCGGCCAATGGATCATACACTATTTTGGGGTCGTAGCAATAATTTGTAAAACCCTGAATTTTGCCATTTGTAAAAAGGTAAAGCGTTTTATAAAGCAGAGATTTTCCATGTTCATCCAGCACACGAATGGATGAATTTTGAACACTCACAATTTTACCTGCATTGCTAATGGCTATATGATTATCATTAGGAATTCCGCGGCTGCCAATTATCTGTCCGTCGAAAGTTGTATCAATTTTAGGGGCAATTTCAGTCGGTGTGCTTTTATAGCCATTGCTTTTGTTCAATCGCCGGTAATAATTTTTCCTCAATTTATTTACTTCAGCCTTGGCTTTAACATAATCTCCTGCCGGTTCAGGTGCTTCCCAATCATCGCCCCATTGAATAATATCCTCAGAACTATTGCCGTAAACACCGCTTTGAAGTAAGGGAATACTATAGGTTTGTATTTTATATGTATAGTCATTTTGGGCCAATAAAGTCCCAAAACATAGAGTGATTATAAATATTAGAAGTATTGATTTTTTCATAGTTCAAACATAAGTTCAAAATTTGGCATTTGTACATTTCTTTATAAATAGAAGGGCTTTACCCTACTTTTTGATATGTTGCCTTTTCAAGCCTAAAGATATATTAATTCTTAAATCTTTATTTTGGTTTAATAATCTGCCTTACCTCACAACCTTGCTTTGTCGCTATTTTATGGTTTATGTAAATACTATCTAATTTTAAAATCAGGTTTGGGTCGGCCACTACAACTCTATCATCTTTTTCAAATTTATTATCTCTAACAATTTTTACACGTACATTTTTTGATTTGGCATTTTCAATATATAAGTAAAGCGGCGAATTATACCCATAATGATAAATCTTGAAATTACCTTGTTCTAAGTTAGATTCATCTTTTAAAAAGTAACATAACTTTTCCATCGAATCCCTCTCCGAATCGGGACTTAAAACATAGTTTAAAGAATTGGAATAGTTTAAATAAATAAACAAAGTGGCAAGTAAAATAAATGTTAATCGTTTTGATTTTTCCTTTATCACATAATATGTTTGGAAAATAAATATTCCTAAAAAAAGGGCTGCAATTGGATACAAAGGCATATCGTACCAGTAATTTTTGGAACCTCCTGAAATAAGAACTAAAAATAGTATCCAGTTTAATAAAAGAAAAAATAAAAATTTCCGATTCGGTATTTTTTTATTAATAATGAGTGCAATAATGCCTGCTAAGAAGAAAATCCACCACGGGTTAAATCTATCCTTATAAAAACCGGATAAATAATACCAGAAAGGGTCTTTATGAATCAAAAAATCTTTTGAGGTGCCAAAGTATCGCCCAAAAAATTCGTTTTCCCAAACCAGTTGGATGTATCCCGGCGACGATTGTTCCCGAATTAAATAATAAGATAAAATTAAAAGGAGCGTTATAATAAACCCTTTCCAAAAATGCCTGTTTGCCATTATTTGTAATACCTGATTATTAACCAAAGCCCAAAGAAACAGGGCAGGAACAAACATAAAAATTGTAATACTTTTGGCGGCCCAGCCTAAAAACAATGAAATAAAAACAAAATATAAATAGCGGGATTTTTGGGTAGTAAAAAACAAATAAATGGAAAAAAGAAAGGCAGTAGAAAAAAAAGTGAGTATGGCATCATGATCTCCAAAGCGGGCAGCATGTTGGCCTATATAACCCTTGCAACTTACCAAAATAATAGAAGCAAGAGCACCGGCATATAATTTTCCGGTAATTTTATAACCCATCCAAAGCATCAATAAAACGGTACCGATGGCAAAAAACATGGAAGGCATGCGGGCTGCCATTTCATTAAACCCAAAAATTATAAAACTCAATGCCTCACACCATACCAAAAGCGGGGGTTTAAGCTCCCACATATCGGGTTTCCCTTCAAAATATCGGGTAAGCCAATGGCCGTTATTCATCATTTCAATAGCATTGGTAACATTTCGGCTTTCATCCCAAAGTTGAATTGGTATTACATCAATTTTATAGCATAATGGATAGAAGCAGACACCTAATGCAATTAATATGAAAGAACCATTTACTATTTTTTGCCTTACCTGCATTTGCGGCCAAACTTACATCAAATAGTTAAAACTGATAAATTGCTCAAAATATTTTTTTAAAAAATTCAGATACCGGGGAAATGAGGCCAATTTGAGCATAAAATATAAAATTCATCAGGATTTTAAAGAATTATCAGGATTGCAATTTGGCATTCTAACCTGAATAAACAATTCATTTAATAACAAACTTTAATCATAAAATTTATTTTTCTAAACTGATTTATATCATAAAAGTAGATTAAAACTCTTATTAAAATTGCAGTATTAAAAAACAAAACAACTATTTAATTTTACACCCCCCAAAAAAAAAATTATGCGAAGACTTTCAATTATTACAACAATCATTATTTCAGCCATCTTTGCCTCGTGCGGAGGTGATTCGGGCAAAACTTCCGAATCGGATGCAACTCAACAAAGCGAGGCAGCAGATCCTGACGCCTATGATCCAAAAAGAGGCCAAGGTAAATGGACATCTGAATTATTGGCATTAACTGATAAGTTGGATGAAACCAAAGCCAAGGCCGGCGAGGCTGTTTCCTTAGTAAAATGTACATCCTGCCATAAAATGACTGAAGAGAAATTGGTAGGTCCCGGCTGGAAAGGTGTTACTACTCGCAGAACCCCTGAATGGATTATGAATTTTATTACCAATCCTGACCCTATGTTAAATAAAGATCCTGAAGCACAAGCCATGCTGGAACTTTGTTTGGTAAGAATGCCTAATCAAAATTTGGCAGACGATGAAGCCCTAAACTTATTGGAGTTTATGAGAAAAAATGACGGAATAAAATAAATTTTTAACTTTTAAAATAAATCTAAATATGAAACTTAAATTAATTACTGTTGCTTTAGCCGGAATTGTTATAGCAACCTCCTTACAATCATGTAAGCCAAAAGATTCAAGCAATGCAGTAAGTGGTGATGCAGCCCAAAAAACCTATGTAGCACCGGGTAAGTATGATGAAATCTATAACTTTGTGAGTGGCGGATTTAGCGGACAGATGAGTTGTTATGGATTGCCAAGCGGTCGCTTATTACGTGTAATTCCTGTATTTTCCGTTGACCCTGAAAAAGGGTGGGGATATAGTGAAGAAACCAAACCTATGCTAAACACATCACACGGTTTTGTCCCCTGGGATGATCTACATCACACCCAAATATCAAAAACCAACGGAGAAGCTGACGGACGCTGGGTTTTTGCCAATGCCAACAATACACCGCGGGTAGCCCGGGTTGATTTAAAAACATTTAGAACCGCCGAGATTATTGAATTGCCAAACAGCGGTGGCAATCACTCGTCTCCTTTCATAACCGAAAATACAGAATATGTAGTAGCCGGTACCCGTTTTAGTGTACCTCCTGATGATGTGAATGGTGATGTACCAATAAATACATATAAAGAAAATTTTAAAGGCACTATCAGTTTTATAAGTGTGGGTAAAGAAGATGGTAAAATGGATATTGCTTTTCAAATTCAATGCCCAGGTGTAAATTTTGACCTAAGCCGTGCCGGTAAAGGAGTTTCACATGGCTGGTTCTTTTTCTCATGTTATAATACCGAACAAGCCAATACCTTATTGGAAGTAAATGCTTCACAAAAAGATAAAGATTTTGTGATGGCTGTAAACTGGAAAAAAGCTGAAGAATATCTGAAAGCCGGAAAAGGAAGAAAACAAACCGTTAGATATGCGCATAATACCTACAGTGAAAAAACTCACTCAGCTACATCTGAAATAAAAACCGAAGTGATTGTTCTTGATTCAAAGGTTTTGAAAGATATATGCTATTTTATTCCTTGCCCAAAATCTCCACATGGGTGTGATGTAAATCCATCAGGCGAATACATTGTAGCAAGTGGAAAATTAGCTTCGGTAATTCCGGTATTTAGTTTTGATAAAATTATTAAAGCCATTGCAGCCAAAAGTTTTGATGGCGAATTTGAAGGAATACCCGTAATAAAATATGAATCAGCTTTATATGGAGAAGTAAAAAAACCTGGACTTGGCCCATTGCATACCGAATTTGATGATAACGGAAATGCCTATACTTCCATGTTCGTATCTTCAGAAGTTGTAAAATGGAACGTAAAAGATTTAAAGGTGCTTGACAGAGCAGCCACTTTTTATTCTATTGGTCATTTGTGTGTGGTAGGTGGTGATACTAAAAAACCTTTCGGCAAGTATTTAATAGCTTACAATAAAATAACAAAAGACCGTTATTTGCCTACCGGTCCTGAATTATCACAAAGCGCTCAATTATTTGATATAAGCGGCGATAAAATGAAATTGATATTAGACTTCCCAACCATTGGCGAACCTCATTATGCACAAGCTATGGTAGCCGATTCAATTATGAAACATTCAATTAAAATGTTCAGAATTGAAGATAACAATCATCCTTATGTAGCAAAAGGTGAAGCTGAAGCAAAAGTGGTTCGCGAAGGTAACAAGGTTCATGTGTATATGACAGCCATCCGGTCGCACTTAACTCCCGACAATATTGAAGGAATTAAAATTGGAGATGAGGTGTATTTCCATGTTACTAATTTGGAGCAAGATTGGGATGTTCCGCATGGTTTTGCCATTAAGGGTGCTGCCAATGCCGAATTATTGGTAATGCCGGGAGAAACACAAACTTTAAAATGGATACCAACTAAAGTTGGCATTTCACCCATGTATTGTACCGATTTTTGCAGTGCATTGCATCAGGAAATGACAGGGTATGTCAGAGTTTCTCCAGCAGGTAGCAATGTGCCAATTTCATATGGAACAGGAAAAAAATAATACTTATTAAATTAAGTTGATTAAGGGAGCGGACAATTAAAACATCTGCTCCCTTTTTATTGAAGAAAAAAATATGCTAACAGTTAATAAAAATATTGGAGCTCTGTCAAAAGTATTGCTTTTGATTTGCTCATTATTCCTGATTATTTCAATTTTTAAACCCATTTGGCGCATAGAATTAAATGCCCCTCAATATCCTGAAGGGTTGGAGTTATTGATATTTGCTGATAAATTAGGAGGCAACGTAGATATAATAAATGGCCTCAATCATTATATTGGAATGAAAACACTTCATACGGAAGATTTCATCGAATTTACATTTTTGCGTTATATCATCGGAGCTTACGCGTTATTTGCTTTAATGGTAATTTTTATAAAAAGAAAAAAAGCACTTTATATCTTACTAACAGCCTTCCTTTTATTTGGTATAATAGCCATGATTGATTTTTGGCGATGGAATTATAATTACGGACATAATTTAGACCCTCATGCAGCTATCATTGTACCGGGAATGTCGTATCAACCTCCGTTGATTGGTTATAAAAAACTCTTAAACTTTGGAGCATATTCAATACCTGCCATTGGCGGATGGCTTATTATAGCAAGCGGGGTATTAATGGTCATTGCATTTTTTATTGAATCCAAAATTTTAAACAGATTTAAAAAAAATAAAGCCGCTTTATTAATCATTCCTCTTTTCCTGTTAACTATTTCTTCTTGCAACGCACCCAAAACCGAACCTATAAAACTGAACAAGGATAACTGTGATAACTGTGGCATGACGATTACTGACCTTAAGTTTGCTTCAGAATTAGTTACATCCAAAGGCAGAATTTATAAATTTGACGATATTTTGTGCATGATTAATTTTAACAAAGAGAAAAAAGAAAAAACAGCGAACTCAGAATTATATGTTTCTGAATTTTCAGGCAATAATCCTTTTATTTCGGCTAATAAAGCCATAATTGTAAAGGGAGAAAATATTAACAGCCCGATGGGAGGCAACTGTGCGGCATTTGACAATAAAGACAGTGCAAATGCAATTGCAAAAAAATATGAAGCAGAAATAACTGATTGGAATAAACTAAATCACTAATTTAAAGCAGTAAGTTCACTCAGAAAATAGTAGAAGCAAAATTTCCCTCAAAACACACAGATTCAAAGAAACAAAAAGTGATGGAAAACAGTCGTATAATTTTAGAGAAACTTTGCGTCTTTGCGTCTTTGCGAGAAAATCCGGATTTTAGCAGCGGACTCAAATCTTTATTCTTAGTACTGCTTTTACTCTCAAATCTTACCCCGGCTTTCGCCACCTCCTTTGAAGTAGGAGGTAACAAGCCTTTTAATAAAATAAAATCAGCATTGGCTCAAGCCAAAAATGGCGATACTGTTTTTGTTCACAAGGGAATTTATAAGGAAGGAAATATTATTATTGATAAAGAAATTAAATTTATTGGTAAAAATTTTCCGGTTCTCGATGGTCAAAAAAAATTTGAAGTCCTGTCTGTCAAATCCAATAATGTATTGATTTATGGTTTCAGAATTGAAAATTCGGGTTTCGCTACCTTAGAAGATCCTTGCGGAATAAGGGTTTATGACTCAAAGCATGTATATATTCTTAATAATATTTTAGACGATAATTTTTTTGGAATATACCTGCAAAATTGTGAAATGTGTATTATTAAAAATAACAGGATAACTGCTTATGGTGTGGCGGAACAACAAATTGGAAATGCCATTCATTGCTGGAAAGGCGACAGCTTACAAATTATTGGAAACAGGGTTTCGGGCCATAGAGATGGTATTTATTTTGAATTTGTAACCAACTCAATAATCTGGCGCAATATTTCAACCAATAATATTCGCTATGGTTTACATTTTATGTTTTCGAATAACGATGCCTATATTACCAATGTTTTCAAAAACAATGGGGCAGGGGTGGCCGTAATGTTTACCAAAAATGTAAAAATGTTTAATAATACATTTGAAGAAAACTGGGGCGATGCATCCTACGGTTTATTTCTGAAAGAAATATCGGATAGTTATATTTTTGGAAACCGGTTTATTAAAAACACCTCAGGCATCCATATGGAAGGAACAAGCAGAATTAAGGTTGAAAAAAATGTTTTTGAATCAAACGGCTGGGGAATGAAAATTCAGGCGAGTTGCATGGATAACGAAGTGGTAACAAATAATTTTGTGGCCAATACCTTTGATATAAGCACCAATGGAACTTTGGTATTAAACACATTTAACGGAAATTACTGGGATAAATACGAAGGCTACGATTTGGATAGAAATAAAATTGGAGATGTGCCCTATCATCCGCTAAGCCTGTTTTCGGTAATTGTGGAAAATAATCCGCCAGCCATGCTTTTATTCCGGAGTTTTATGGTATCCTTGCTCGATAAATCAGAAAAAATGATTCCGAGTTTAACGCCTGATAATTTTATAGATAAAACGCCCTTGATGCATTCATTAAGTTTATGATTGAAATACAAAATTTATCAAAACAATTCGGAAAACTCAAAGTCTTAAATAATGTCAATTTATCTTTTAATCAAGGCCAATGTATTGCTATGATTGGCCCAAATGGATGTGGAAAAACAACATTAATAAAATGTATTTTGGGCATGGTCATTCCTACAGAAGGCAGCATAAAATTTATAGATAAATATATTTCCAAAGATTTTGAATATCGCAAACATATAGGCTATATGCCGCAAATAGGGCGATATCCTGATAATATGACCATTGGTCAAATTTTGGAAATGATTACCGAAATAAGAAAGCCTGAAACAGAATTTGATGATGACCTGATAAATAAATTTAAACTTAACGAAATTTTTAATAAGCGAATGCGAACCTTATCGGGCGGAACCACCCAAAAGGTAAGCGCTACCCTTGCTTTTTTATTTAATCCGGAAGTGCTGATATTGGATGAACCAACAGCAGGACTTGATCCCTTGGCTTCTGAAATATTAAAAGAAAAAATAATAGAGGAAAAAAAGAAAGGCAAGCTGATATTAATTACATCTCATCTATTGAGTGAACTTGATGATTTGGTAACTCAACTTATTTATATGCAGGACGGAACCGTTCAGTTTCATAAAACCATTGACGACTTAAAATCATCCACCGGAGAAGAAAAAATATCAAAAGCCATTGCTCATATTTTAAAGAATCAAACCAATGAACAGAATAATTAAATTTGTTGTTTTAGATATTCTTAAAAACAAAATAGTTTTGGTTTATACCATCCTTTTGGCTGTATTATCGTGGAGCGTTTTTAGTTTGGAAGATAACATTACCAAGGGTTTGCTCACCTTATTAAATGTCATTTTGTTAACGGTTCCGTTGGTTTCGGTTATATTTTCCACTATATATTTATACAATAGTTCCGAGTTTATCGAACTTTTATTAAGCCAGCCAATCAACCGTAGTAAAATATGGTGGAGTCTGTTCATTGGCCTAACCCTGTCATTGCTTATGGCTTTTATTATTGGAGCCGGAATCCCTGTTTTGGTTTATGCCCCGTATGATGTAGGTATCATGATGCTGTTGGTAGGCCTGTTTATCACCACCGTGTTTGTAGCCATTGCATTTTTAAGTTCAATACTCACCCGCGATAAAGCCAAGGGAATAGGAATTGCCATCATGCTTTGGTTATTTTTTGCTTTGCTGTTTGATGGCTTGGTATTATTTCTCTCTTTCCAGTTTGCCGATTACCCTATCGAAAAAATGATGGTGGGTGTAACGGCCCTCAATCCTCTTGATTTGGCCCGGATATTAATCCTTCTTCATCTGGACGTATCAGCCATGATGGGCTATACCGGAGCTATTTTTAGAGATTTTTTTGGAAATACCTTTGGCATTTTTGCAGCTTTTTCCATCTTGTTTTTATGGATTGCAATTCCTTTCAGGGTTTCGTTAGTGAGGTTTAAGAGGAAGGATTTGTAGAGTTTAATTCTGAATTCATTTTAAGCATTCCCCCATATGTTTCGATTTTTATGGTAGCTACTGATTGGAGTTTAGCAATTAATTTATGTTTATTTTTTAAACTAAGGTATTGATGAATCTTTGATTTGCAACTTGAACCATCGGGAACTGAAAAAATTTTGGTTAGCTTATTATTTAATAACCCAAATTACCCAATCAATTTTCTTGCATCAAAAATCTTATTCTGAATTGGGAGGTATATTTTAGTCTTTACTTTAATCAAATCAGCTACTTTGATTCAAAAAAAATAAACAAATTGATTTTCCTAATTTTGCAAAAGTCAAGGTCAGTGAGTAATAAAAAAATAATTGGATATCAAAATAACACATGGCAATCCAGATAATTTCGGGGAATCATTAAATATCCTTGTGTCTCTGGTTCATCAATGTAACTTGGATAACACAGGTATGCCTATTCATTTTGATTTTTCTAATGTAAAATTTGCCAGCCCATTATTAGTGTGTGGAATATCCGCACTGTATGATCAACTAACAGCAGGAGGTATTGAAGTGCAATTTACTTTTGAAAAAAATAATAGGCTCTATTTTGAAACAATTGGTTTTTATGAGGGGATAAATCCTTATGATTATTCTATTGCTGACTTGGAAAAAAAGTTTCAATCTTTTCATTCAATAAATTATTTTCCACTTACAAAATTTCCGGCTTCAATCAGTAATGAGGGTAGTTCACTTCGAGAAAAAACCTTATCTGCCATTCATGAAATAATCAGAACTCAGTTGATTTTAGGTGGCAATATTTTGCAAGCAATTTTTTATCTTATTGATGAATTGACACAAAATGTTTCCGATCACTCTCAGGCGAAATACGGTAGGATAATGGCTAACTATTATCCGGCTAAGCGGTTTATGGATATTTGTATAGTTGATAATGGGAAAGGTTTATTGAAATCGTATATTGAAAACGGTAAGTATGCCCCTAAAAATCATTCAGGAGCTATTGATTTGGCATTAAATGGTAAATCAACAAAATATAATGATTCATCCAGAGGTTTCGGTTTATCCACTTCAATAAAAATGCTTGTTGACGGATTAAACGGAAAATTCTTCCTTTGGTCTGGTGATGCACTATTTTATAATGACAATGTTTCGGAAGAAATAATACAAATGCCAGATAATTATTGGCAAGGCTGCTTTGTTGGGATGCGTATTCCAATAATAAATCATAAAGACTTCAAGTTTTATCATTACGTGGAATAAGAAAAGGATGAATTGCTTTTTTATAAAAATAAACTTTAACTTTGTTGTTGATTTCAAAAAAAAAGATGATGTCGGCTGATAAAAATATTAATGTAAAAGATATTCTTGGTTCAACTTTGAACGCAAGGGAGGCTCTTTACGAAATATTCAAAGGAATTGATTTCAATAATATCAAAGCTGTTCATATAGATTTCACTGGAGTTGAATTTATGTCCCGATCATTCGCAGATGAATTCTTTAAATACAGGCAAACGTTAGAATCAGAAAAAAACATTAAATTTATTTTAATAAATAGTAACAAAGATATTTCTAATATCTTGAAAGCTGTGAGTAATTCAAATACCGAAGGAAATTTGAAGAGAAAATTTAATAAATTTAATCATATTCAGTTTACTAATCAAGAGGCTCTTTCTAATTATCTTTTAACCCTTGAGTCCACTCCGAAAAGTATTTGGCAAATATAGCTAATAAATTTTGTTGATAAAATTGTTGATAATAAATTGACTGTCAATTATATATATCAAATTTATGTATTATCTTAGTGGCTGATTTAAATCAATCAGACAATGTTCAAGACAACTACAACTGAACCCCAGTTAGGTATTTTTTCGAATCCAATTATGCTTCTTTCGGGAAAGTCGGAGACTTTTTATGAAAAACGAGATTCTTGGCATAACCTATTTCGTATTCAAGTTACATCACGAATAGATGAATCTATTTGTAAGCCTCTATTTACAGAACAAACCGGCGCACCAAATGCACCGATACGTGTTTTGATAGCCATGATGGTGCTTAAAGAAGCAAATGGCTGGAGTGACGAACAACTTTTCGAACATTGTCGTTTTAACTTATTGATTCGCAGTGCATTGGGTTTGATGAATATGAACGACAGTGTACCTGTAGAATCAACATATTACTTACTTCGCAAGCGGGTATTAGAATATGATAAGGATCACGGAATAAATTTGATTGAAAAGACATTTACAGCCGTAACTAAAGGACAAGCAGGTGATTTTGAAATTAGTGGAAAAAGTATCAGAATGGATAGCAAACTTTTAGGCAGTAACATTGCGTGGTATAGTCGTTATGAATTAGTTCATGAAACGATTCGGATATTTTGCGAGAAGGTAAGAGTAACCTTGTTTTCGCATCCTTTATTAGCAACACACAAAGAACTATTGGAAAACTTATTGAAAGAAACAGGCAATAAAGTAGTTTACCGAAGTTCTGGTGATGAGGTAAAAACAAAAATGGAGCAGTTAGGGGTACTTGCTTCTAAGCTAATTGAAGCCTTTGGCCCCAGTAATAGTAAGCATTATACAACACTTGCGAGAGTTTTTTCTGAACAGTTCAAAATAAATGATGATAAAATAATCATCACCCGAAACAAAGAAGAAATAAAGTCTGATTCTGTTCAATCACCGCATGACACAGATTGTAATTATCGCAATAAAGACGGTAACCAGATAAAAGGCTACAGCATCAATGCATCCGAAAGTTGTGATGGCGAAGGTCTCAATTTAATTTGTGGAGTTGATGTCAGAGTGGTAAGTACCCCTGACAATGATTTTTTAAAGAATGGTGTTAAACAAGCGAAAGAAATATTTCCAAATACAGTTGAGTTTCTACATACCGATGGAGCATATCATAGTCCTGATAATCAGGTTTTTTGCAAGGATGAAAATATAGACATGCTTATAAATGCAATACAAGGTCCGAAGGCACGATTTGATTTATTACTTAGTGAAGCCAATGAACTTATAATAACTGACACCCAAACCAATGAAATAATGGAAGTTACAAAACTAAAAGATAAGCAAAAATGGAGAATTAATTTCAATAACGGTTATAAATATTTTGGAGAAAAAGAAATAACGGCTTCGGAATTAAAAAGAAAAATAGCCGCTATACCACAAGCAAAATTGAATGTACGAAACAATGTAGAAGCAACAATTTTTCAAATAGGATTTCATTACCCAAACGATAAAAGCAGATATCGGGGATTAATTAAACATAAAATGTGGGCTAATATTCGTAGTATGTGGGTAAACTTTGTCCGGATAAAAATATTTGTGACCAAACGGAACAAAAAGATTCTTTTTTGGCCAAACTCAAGCTCTCTATCAGGCTTATTAACTCAATTTTCAATCAGTATAATGAGTTTTAAGCTATTTTTGTACAATCCAATCCGAGGCTATCGAAAATTAAATTTAATCAGAATTTAAAAAAATGGACTTTTCGGAGTGGACTCAACCCTTTAATTTTTTTAAATTTCAAAAGCTAATCCGGGTTTGTTTCCTTTGCTT
>CAYHCM010000054.1:0-21996 GCA_964355045.1 uncultured Chitinophaga sp.
GGGGTTACAGGGGTTTTTTTAAACTTTTTTTAGACAGCCGCACAAGACAGGAAAATAAATACAAGCCCATTATCCGAATCTACCCAAATACACGTGCCGGTGAAGCAGGTATGGTCAAATTAATTATTTGAATAAAATACACAGCCAAACCTAATTTATTGGTTTAATAAAAACAACAACTGTTAGTTTTCTATTTCAATAAATTGCAATTAATCGGATATTATGCAAATTAATTTTGCATAATATCCAGTTAATTGATATAATATTTTGCAGATTATACTTACATTTGCCTCTCTGTTTAATAAATATAGAAATGTTTGCCAGAAAAATATACCCGATTTTAGAAAATCACCTTCACCAAAAACAAGTAACCGTAATTACAGGATTGAGACGGGTAGGTAAATCTACAGCTTTAAAATACCTATTAAACAAAGCTGAAATTGCAAACAAAATATACCTTGATTTAGAAAGATTAGAGAATCAAAATATATTTTTACAAAACTCGTATAAAGATATAGAACGGGCAATTGAGGTATTAGGTTTTGATTTTTCAAAGCCCGGTATAATTGCCCTGGACGAAATACAAATGGTAAAAAACAGCAGCAGTATAATTAAGGCGTTTTATGACGAATATGGCACCAAGTTTATAGTTACCGGTTCCAGTTCGTTTTATATCAAAAATCATTTTTCGGAAAGCCTGGCCGGACGGAAACGGATATTTGAAATGTACCCATTAGATTTTGAGGAGTTTTTACAATTTAAAGAAATAGATACCAAAGCGGTGCAAAAAGAAAAAATGAAATCCTTTTTGCCCGTGTATTACGATTTATACAAAAAATGGTATGAAGAATATTTACAGTATGGCGGATTTCCTGAAGTGGTAATAGCTCCCAAAGCTGATGATAAGCAGGCTTACCTAAAAGATATTTTAAATTCGCACATTGAATTGGATGTAAAATTATTGGGCGATGTAAGTTCATCCGACATATTGTATAAACTCATTTTACTTTTAGCAAATAGGGTAGGCAGCAAAATGGATTTTACAAAAATTGCAAGCCAACTGGGAATTAATAGAATGAAGGTGAAAGACTACATTTTATTATTGGAGTACACCTATTTAATCAAAACTATAAAACCGTTTACAAAAGGAATAGATAAAGAAATAACCAAGCAGCCCAAAATTTATTTTTCCGACACCGGATTATTGCAAATATGCGGGCAAACATCGAGTGGTGCCATTTTTGAAAATGCCATAGCCAATCAATTGTACAACTTAGGGGAAGTAAATTTTTATGAAAAAAGTTCGGGTACCGAAATTGATTTTATTTTAGACAAAAAAACTGCCATTGAAGTAAAAGAAACCCCCAGCGGTTTTGATCTTCATACTTTAGAAAGAAGGGCCAAACCGCTGGAACTTGAAACTAATATTTTAGTGGGAAGGTATATAGCCCCAAGTGGGTACGCTAATTTTATTTGGGGAGGAAATGTTTTTTAGTGATAATTACTTTTTAATTTTTCACGACCTCATAAATCACATCCATAATATCCGTCCTAACGTTTTTGGAAATTAAAAGTTTATTGTCGGCAGAGGGATGAATGCGGTTGGAAAGAAAAACAAATACAAGACCATTATCCGGATCCACCCAAATACAGGTGCCTGTAAAACCTGTATGACCAAAACAATTATTGGAAGCGAAATGAGAGGCCGGGCTTGATTTTCCGGGGGTGTTTTCGGGTTTATCAAATCCAAGTCCGCGTCGGCTCTCGGTGCTCTGGCGTTTTGTAAATTCAAGAATGGTGGAAGTTTTTAAAAACCGTTTTCCGTTATAAAAACCATAGTTCATCAGCATTTGTCCTATTTCTGCCAGTTCCCAGGAATTGCTGAACAAACCGGCATGTCCGCTAACGCCGCCCAACAAGGCTGCAGATGGGTCATGCACATAACCTTGCAAAACGCCTTTGCGAAAATCAGGATCTTTTTCTGTAGGTATTATCAGGTTTTTTGAAAATTTTTGTCGCGGATTAAACGTGAATAAATTCAAACCCATAGGTTTGTAAAATGTTTCATCAAGATACGTTGCAAACTCCTTTTGGGTAACCCGTTCAATCATTATTCGCAGCATAATCATTCCCAAATCACTGTAAACATATTTGCCCTGAGCGGTTAATGGTGAAATGGCAATTTGCGCCAGCATTAGCCTTTGATAAAATTTATTGACATAAAGACCTTCATTGATTTCAAAACTAAATTTGTCAGTTTTTATTGGAGATAAAACACTATCGCGCAATTCGGGATTATTTGTAAAACTGGTATAAAAAGGTATAAAATCTTTAAGTCCGGCTTCATGAACCAATATTTGGCGGATAGTAATGTATTGTTTATTGCTTCCTTTCAGTTCGGGCAAATAGTTTGATAAGGTATCGTCAAGTTTTATTTTATTTTCTTCGTAAAGTTTCATAATAGCCAAAGTTGTAGAAGCTATTTTGGTAATGGAGGCCAAATCATAAAGATGATTATTTTCCACCTTTATTTTTTTATCATACGAGTGATAGCCATATGATTTTTCGAAAATAACCTTTCCATATTGAGCTACCAGTACCTGACAACCCGGAGTGGATTTTGAATCAATGGCATTTTTAACAATGCTGTCAATTTTTAAAAGTTTTTTATAGGTTTTTGTAACATAGTTTGCAGGCTGCAATACATCCGCTTTTTGAATGGTTTTTCCTGCGGACAAGGGGTATTCAGTTCCAACAGAAACGCTGAGCATGGCGTCCGTTTTCTTCATTCCCCACAGGGTTTCGGCTGCTGCCTTAAAATAGGGTTCATCATCGCCAAAGGCATAAACAGTGGTATTTAAATCCGGAAAATTTCGCATGGAATATGGATTACCAAAACATACAATGGTAACTCTTGTTTTGGCTTTTAGTTGACTTACCAAACTGCATAAATCGGCCGTAATTCCATAATTATCATTAGGGTATTTATTAATTTGATGCACAGCAACAATTACCATATCATACACCTCCAATTTGCTCACCATATTGGTACAGTATAGTACCCCAAAAAGTTTATCAACTGAAAATATATCACAATTGCCCAAAGATTTCATTCGGTTTTCAAAAGCTGTTGGTCCTCCTCCGCCCAAGGCTATAACCGCCATTTTTTTAAATGGTTTTGTAAATAAAGGAATATAACCGGAATCATTTTTTGCAACGCAAATTTCACTTTCCACCAATCTGGTATATAAATTAAGGGCATCGGTATTATTCAAATCTTTTACCAAATCGGTATAATATTGATTTTCTATTAAATCCAACCCGGCAAAAACTTTAGCCTGCAGTATCTTTTTAACTTTGGCATCCAATTCAACCAACCCAAATCTTCCGTCCAAAACTGCAGCCCTTATCGTATCAATAGCACTTGGTACATCTGCCGGACAAAGCAAAATATCATTTCCGGCCAACAGTGCCTTTAATTCAAGAATACCGGCGGGATAATCTTTTGCAACGGCTTGCATATCCAATGCATCTGTAATGGCCAAACCTTTAAATCGCAATTCTTTTTTTAACAATCCGTTTATTGCCAGAGGTGAAAGTGAGATTGAAAGATTTGTAGTGGTGTCAATTCCGGGCATAAAAACATGGGCGGTCATCACACTCATCACGCCGCTGTCAATAAGGTATTTGAATGGTTTAAGTTCAATGGAATCCAATCGGCGGCGGTCGTGAGGTATAACAGGTAAATCCTTATGCGAATCGGTTTTTGTATCGCCATGTCCCGGAAAATGCTTGGCGCAGGCTATGATGCCTTCATCCTGCAATCCTTTGGCATATTTCCAACCTTTTCGGGCCACATTTATAGGGTCTTCGCCAAAAGAGCGAAAATTTATTACCGGATTATCCGGGTTATTATTTACATCAATAACCGGCGCAAAATTGATATGAATACCAAGACGTTTGCATTGTTTGCCAATATCACGGCCCATTTTATAAATCAGGTTTTCGTCTTGAATTCCGCCCAATCCTATTTGATAAGGGTACTGAATGGTGTTGTCCACTCGCATAGACACACCCCATTCGCCATCAATGCCTACCAACAGCGGTACATCGGCCATTGATTGGTATTTTTGTACCGAAAGCAATAGGTTTTGGGGATCGGTCTTAAAAATTATAATGCCACCAACTTTGTATTTACTAATTAATGTATCCACCTCGTCCAGATGATTTCGTCCTTTGGAAGGCCTTACTTCCACCATCATAAGTTGGGCAATTTTTTCGTCAAGAGTAAGCCGGGACATGGTTTCGGTGACCCATGTATCTTTCCCTGTTCCTTTTAATGAAGGGTTTTCAAAAAAAGAAATAACACAAAAAAGTGTAAGCAGTAATCCCCAGCGCATACTATAAAACAAACGGCAATTTTAGCCCCAAAAGAGGTATTGGCACTAATTTATTTATCAACGGGGGTTGATGAATGGATATTGTTTTAAAAAACTTAAATTTTTCCGTCAGATAAATCTGACGGCAATGGAAGGAGCAATTGATTTTTTTTATGCTTATAAATTTCGCTAACTTTTTCTTGAAGTTCTGCAAAAACAACTTTTGCCGGTATCAATTTTATATCTTTTTTCATAGCACCTATAAATTACTCACCACTTCCTTTATTTTTTCTAAATCCGGCAGCTCACTTGCATTTTCCAGCACTTCCGCATATCGAATAATTCCATCTTTATCTATTACAAAAGCACTGCGTTTCGATACTCCATGCATCCATCCGCCAAAAGTTTCATAAAGGCAATCATAATCTTTTGAAATGGTTTTATTAAAATCGGAAAGCAAGGTAAAATTAAGATTCTGTTCGGCTTTATATTTTTTTAAGGAATGTAGGGCGTCAACGGAAATCCCAATGACCTCAGCATTTACTTTGTTAAATAATGAAATATCATCTCTAACAGAGCAAAGCTCGGCAGTGCAGGTACTTGTAAAAGCAAAAGGGAAAAACAAAAGAACGACAGGTCTTCCTTTAAAATCAGAAAGATTAATTTCTTTTTTTTCGGTATCGTAGGATTTGAAGGCTGGGGCGGATTGGTTAATTTGGATGGGCATGAATATTTGTGATTTTAGATTTGGTGATGCAAAAATAACTTTTTTAAACCCGCATTTTTATGAAGGGAAAATTACTATAATAATAATCCTGACGGATTTTTAAATTTAATAAACACTTATTAATACACATTTGTAAATTTACATATTTTTGTAAATTCTTTGTTTTTTAAAATATTAGTAATATGTTTGAACAAAATTATATTTATGGAATTATTCCTTAATCCTTTCAGGCCGGGTGCCGGTCATCCCCCGCCATATTTGGCCGGAAGAGAAAAAGAAACGAATGAGTTTAGGTTGTTGCTTGAACAGAAGCCAATTTTAAAAAATTTAGTGATAACAGGTTTAAGAGGTGTTGGCAAAACTGTTTTGCTTGAATCATTGCGCCCAATTGCTGTTGATAGCGGCTATTTTTGGGCCGGAACCGATTTGAGTGAATCGTCAAGTGAGAGTGAACATACGCTATCCATAAGGCTATTAACAGATTTATTCCCGATACTTTCTTCTTTTTCCTTTGAGCAAACAAAGCCTGAAACAATAGGATTTATGCCTATTGAAGAAAAAAAAGAAGTGAAATTTACTTACGATGTATTACTAAATATTTATCAAAACACACCTGGCCTAGAAGCTGATAAACTCAAAAATGTTCTTCAAATTATTTGGAACATTGTAAAATTAAAAGTAAAAGGAATTGTGATAGCCTATGATGAGGCTCAAATATTAAAGGATAAAGCCAAAGAAAAACAATACCCATTTTCTTTATTATTGGAAGTAATTCAATATTTACAACGAATGGAAATTCCATACTTCATGGTTTTAACCGGGCTGCCCACACTCGTTACAACGTTATCGGAAACCAGAACATATACAGAGAGGATGTTTCAAATCCTTACTTTGGACAAACTAAATGAACGTGAAACCAGGGAGGCAATTTTAAAACCTATACAACAAAAAAATTGCCCCGTAACATTTAGTGATATCGGAATCAATGAAATAATTAAATATTCTGGAGGCTATCCTTATTTTATACAATTTTTTTGCAAAGAGACATTTGATTCGGTTTTGCAACATTTAAGGATAAATTCTGAAATGCCTTTTATTAATGTCGGTTCATTTATAAGAAAACTTGATGCGGACTTTTATGCCGGACGTTGGAGCCGGGTAAGCGATAGACAAAGAGAATTATTAATTGTAATGGCCAAATTACCCAATTCAAATGATGAGTTTACGGCCAAGGATATATCTGCAAAGTCAAGCGAGGTTTTAAAAAATTCTTTTTCTCCTGCATATGTGGTTAATACTTTAGTAAAACTTATTGCCATTGGTTTGGTATATAAAAACAGGCGCGGAAAATATTCATTTGCCGTTCCTATGCTGGCAGATTATATCAATAGACAGGACATTGAATTGCCGTTTTAAAACCAAGTTTTAAATACCTGCTCAATTAGTTTAAATCTCCAAACTGACTTTTGTCACTATTTAGAAAAAGACTAAATAAACATCTAAATTTGCCACCGGCTTTTGAAATACCCATGAGACATTTTCACTTATAACTGCTAATTAAATTAGGGTATTCCAAATGACCTATAACTAAAAATAAATATTAATTACATTTGAAACTTACCGAATTAAAGAAAGGGCAATCAGCAGAAATCATTTCATTTGAAAGGGATGACCTCAAATTGCGTTTTTATGAAATGGGGTGTTTGCCTGGTGAAAAAGTAACTATTGAACTGATAGCCCCGTTGGGAGATCCAATAGCTATAAACATTAGCGGCTATTTATTAAGTTTGCGAAAGCAAGATGCCCGATATATAAACGTTCAGATATATTGAAGGAAAGTAAAATCATAAAAAATGTTTATCTGGTTGGAAATCCCAATTGCGGAAAATCTACTATTTTTAATATTTTAACAGGTTTACAACAAAAAACCAGTAACCTGCCCGGCACTACCATTGAAATACGAAAAAGCAAGCTAACCGATAAAAGTGGTAAAACAATTCGTTTGTTTGATTTACCCGGAATATACAGCATCAATCCTGCAAGTAAAGAGGAGCAAATCGCATGTGAACCTATATTAAATCCTGAACATCCCGAACATCCCGACCATGTAATAGTGGTGGTTGACTCTTCTAATCTCAAGCGAAATTTATTGCTTTTTACCCAAATTTCTGACCTTGGATTGCCGGTTACCCTGGTTTTGAACATGGCTGATATTGCTGCAAAAATGGGAATAGTGACCAATATTGAACGCCTTGAAAGAGAATTGGGAATTAAAGTAATAGAAACCTCAGCCAGAAACGGGCTTAACCTCGATAAATTAAAACCTTTGATTTTTGAAGATGGATTCAAACCTCATTTTAAATGTTATGAACCACCATCTCTTAAAGAATTTTTTACCGAATCTGCCATTGATTTAAGTAAATACAACGATTATCAGGCTCTCCAAATTGTATATAAAAATACGGATATAGTAGGCGGAAAAGCACACCAAAAAATATTTGAAGAACAACGTGCCATGGAAGTGATGGTGCGCTACAAAGCCATTGATTCTTTACTTTTAAAAACCACTGTAAAAACAGATAACCGAAAACAAATTTCCCAAAAAATTGATGCCGTGGTAACCCATCCTGTTTGGGGTTATCTATTATTTTTGGTAATACTTTTTATCATATTCCAATCCGTTTTCAGATTGGCCGAATACCCAATGAATGTAATTGAAAATGGTTTTAGTTTGGTTGGCAATTATATTTCTCAAATAATGCCAAAAGGGATTTTGCAAAGTTTGGTAGTCAATGGCGTTTTGGCAGGAATGTCGGGGGTTATTACGTTTATTCCGCAAATAATAATTCTCTTTTTCTTTTTGGCAGTATTGGAAGATTCTGGATATATGGCCCGGGTCAGTTTTATTCTAGATAAAATAATGCGAAAATTCGGGATGAACGGTCGCTCAGTGTTACCATTAATAAGCGGTGCAGCTTGCGCCATACCGGCGATTATGAGTACCCGAACCATTGAAAATAAACGGGACAGGCTTATTACCATAATGGTTACCCCGTTTATAAGTTGCTCGGCCAGATTGCCGGTTTATATTTTGCTTATCAGCATTATTCCCGTCCATTCCAAAGTATTCGGAATTTTTAATTATCAGGGTTTTTTATTAATGGCCATGTACCTTTTGGGAGTGGTAACTTCACTTATAGCAGGCATTGTTCTGAGCAAGTTTATAAAAAAAAGCGACTATACCGGATTTTTTATGGAGCTCCCAAATTACCAATTGCCCCGTTTAAAAAATATTGGAATAACTTGTTTTACAAAAGCTAAAAGTTTTGTGTGGGAAGCCGGAAAAATAATATTTCTGGTGTCATTGGTATTGTGGTATCTCACATCATTTGGCCCTAAAGAAAAATTTAAAGAAATAGAAAAAAAGGTGGCGTATGAAGTAAGTGCTAATAAAATTACCCCCCGTGAAGGTGAACTAAGTTTGGCCTTACAAAAACAGCAGTATTCGTATGCCGGGTATTTTGGAAAAACCATTGAACCATTAATAAAACCGCTTGGTTTTGATTGGCGCATTGGCATTTCCTTAATTACCTCGTTCATAGCGCGGGAAGTATTTGTGGGTTCTATGGCTACAATTTACGGAGCAGGTGAAGATGATTTTGTAAATATCCGCAAAAAAATGCAGGCAGAAATAAATCCGGTTACCAAAAAACCCTTTTTTTCCATAGCAGTTTGCCTGTCGCTTATGGTATTTTATGCACTGGCTATGCAATGTGCAAGCACCATAGCGGTGGTTTATAAAGAAACCAAAAGCTGGAAATGGCCCATTTTACAATTTGTATTAATGAGTATTACCGCATGGATAGCGAGTTGGGTAGTATTTAATTTATTCTCATAATAACATTCAAAAATTCAGATTCTTTGTTATATTTTTGCAAGTTCTTAAAATCCACGAACCAATTTCTTAATTCTAACGTCTAATATAAAGTGATCCTGAGAAAAAAATGAGGCAACTAAAAATCAGTAAACAGTTTACCAATCGCGAAAACAAATCGCTCGACAAGTATTTAAATGAAATTTCGAAAGTACCAATGATTGATGCTCAGGAGGAGGTGGAATTAGCCCGCCGAATCCGTGAAGGAGATCAGGCAGCTTTAGAAAAATTGGTAAATGCCAATCTTCGTTTCGTTGTTTCGGTTTCCAAGCAGTATCAAAATCAGGGTTTAACTCTTGGTGATTTAATAAACGAAGGAAACCTGGGATTAATAAAAGCGGCAAAACGTTTTGACGAAACCCGTGGTTTTAAATTTATTTCCTACGCCGTTTGGTGGATTCGTCAATCTATTTTACAAGCCTTGGCCGATCAATCGCGTATAGTGCGTTTGCCATTAAATAAAGTAGGCTCCATTGGTCGAATATCAGCCATGGCAGCCAAATTGGAGCAATTGCATGAACGCGAACCGACAGCCGAAGAAATAGCCGTAGCTCTGGATGTTCCTTTAATTGAAGTTGAAAATGCTTTGCGCTCAGCCGGTCGTCATTTATCAATTGATGCTCCGCTTACTGAAGGAGAAGACAATACATTATTAGGAGTTTTAGATAGCAACGATGAGCCACGACCTGATTCCTCTTTGATTAGTGAATCACTTCAAAAAGAAATAAGCCGTGTTATAAGTACATTGAGCGATAAGGAACGGGATGTACTTAAATATTACTATGGCCTTGATGGTGGACCTGCTCATACCTTAGAAGATATTAGCGAAAAAGTAGGACTTACTCGAGAAAGGGTTCGCCAAATAAAAGAAAAAGCCTTGCGACGACTTCGTAAATCTTCGAAAAGCAAGATTTTGAAATCGTATTTGGGATAAAATATTTTATTTTACAAAACAAAACCCATCAATAAATTGATGGGTTTTTTTATTTATAAACACTACCTCAGAAGCCATATCATGAATTCTTTATAAATAGCTTACTCTGTCAGTCACACTTTGGCTGAATAAATTGAGGAAAACCTGGTAACATTTTTTCATTGCTATAAGTCAATTCCGATTATTTCACATTTTTAAAATATTAATTTACTGAATAGGAAAATTAAATATATTTGACACTTATCATGAAGAGATAATGGAAGAAAAAACAAATTGACGGAACTGATTAAATATACAATGAACAATCAAAAACATTTATTCCAATTACCTGATGATATACATTACCTGAATGGTGCTTACATGTCTCCACTTTTAAAATCTGTAGAAGAGGTTGGTATAAAAGGTATTATCCGTAAAAGAAATCCATTAACCATACAGCCAAAGGATTTTTTTGAAGATGCTGAAAAAGCAAAAATGAACTTTAGCAAATTGGTTCATTGTAATCCTCAACAAATAGTTATAATTCCTTCGGCTTCTTATGGATTAATGTCAACTATTAAAAACTTGCCTACAAATAATGGCAATAGAGCCTTAGTACTTTCAGAAGAGTTTCCAAGTGATTTTTATACTTTAAGAAAATGGTGTGCTGATAATAATAAAACTTTACAAATTATTGAATCCCCTAAAACACTCGAAAAAAGAGGACAGGAATGGAATAAAAATATTTTGGCAAGTATAAATGAAAATACCTCTGTTGTAGTTTTATCTTCTATACATTGGACAGACGGAACATTATTCAACCTCAAAGAAATTGGTCAACAATGTAAAAAGTTTAACGCAATGTTTATTGTTGATGGAACTCAATCGGTTGGCGCATTGCCTATTGATGTAATGGATTATAAAATTGATGCTTTAATTTGTGCGGGTTACAAATGGTTATTAGGTCCATATTCCATTGGACTTGCCTACTTTAGTGAATATTTTAACATAGGAACCCCTTTGGAAGAATCCTGGATGAACAAAAGTAACGCCGAAAATTTTTCAGGTTTAACTTCATATGTTGACGATTATAAACCCGGGGCAGGGCGTTATAATGTTGGAGAATACAGTAATTTTATTTTATTGCCAATGTTAAACCAAGCATTAGAACAGATTTTGGACTGGAAAGTAGAAACCATACAAGAATATTGTAATAAACTTATTGAACCACTAACAACTTTTTTAAAAGAAAATGATTTTTGGATAGAAGAAAATAATTACAGAGCCAAGCATTTATTCGGATTTTTATTGCCTCAAACAATAAGCCGGGAAGAATTGTTAAAAAAATTTCAAGAAAGAAAAATATATGTATCTATGCGGGGAAAAGCTATTAGAATTTCTCCTTATTTGTATAATACCGAAAGTGATATTAACATTGTAATTGAAACCTTAGAAGAATTTAAAAAGTAAACCCTTAGCTAACACGCGCTTGCAAATTGCAAGATATTGTAAGCAAAATAACATAATATGACGATAGAAAATAAAAAGGAGTTGTCACCTGAACAACGTGAAGAACTACTCAAAACATTAAAAGCCCGATTTGAGAAAAACATGAGCCGCCATGAAGGTATTGAATGGGTTAAAGTACAAGCAAGGCTGGATCCCGAAGGTTCGGGTGAAAAACTGTGGTCGCTCAATGAAATGGAAAGAACCGGCGGTGAACCGGATGTTGTTGGTCAGGATAAAAAGACCACCGCCAAAGCGGGGCAGGCGGACGAATACATTTTTTATGATTGTTCAGCAGAAAGTCCAAAAGGCCGCAGAAGTGTTTGTTACGACCGGGAAGCACTGGATTCAAGGAAAGAATTTAAACCTGAAAATAACGCTGTTGATATGGCTGCTGCCATGGGCATTGAACTTTTAACAGAAGAACTCTATCGGGAATTGCAGTCTCGCCAAATAGCGGGAAATTTCGATACCAAAACATCGAGCTGGGTGAAAACACCTTCTGATATTAGAAAACTCGGTGGTGCCATTTTTGCTGATTTCCGCTATGGCAAAGTCTTCGTGTATCACAATGGTGCCGAATCTTACTATGCCGCCAGAGGGTTTCGTGGCTTACTAAGGGTTTAAATTTTGAGCAAAAAGCTAAATTTGAATTTGATACTCCGCCTTACAGGGAAAATCATTCCAAAACATAAATCCATGGGTAATTAGGCGTATTGAATTTTGATTCGCTAATCTTTGTGTGAGCATCCCAGGCCAACTTTTTCTTTTCAAACGATTTATGATACACAAAATACCAGTCATCAAGTTGAACCGGTTTCAAAATTTTACAATTTGGAAATTCAAATGTTTGTGCAGCGAGCTTCTGGAACTGCTGAGCCTCCTTAAGAGTTTTGAAACAAGCCAACACAAGCACAAATTTTGAGGGTTCGTCTGTTGTTTCTGTCTTGCTTGTTTTTTTGGCAGGTGCATCTTTTGCTGCATCAAGAATAACTTTATTCTTACCTTTAAATACTCTCAATTCAATATCGTTTTGGTGAACTATTCTGGTAATTTCTCTCAATTCTGAGTTTTCAACCCGGTCGCTTGGAGTAAAGCCTTTTAGTTGTTTTTCAAGGTCAGCAATTCTCTTTTCATTTTCCATGTTTGCTATTTTTAATGAATCGAGTGTGGACTTGTCTTTTGCAGTCATTTCATATTGCTTGGGAGCTTTAAGGGCTTCTTCCTTTGCCTTTTGAGTCTCTTTTTCTATTTTTTCCGCGATAGATTTGTTAATCTGATCCGTCAGTTCTTTTCTCAGTTTTTCTTCTACTTCTTTTCTTATTTTTTCTTCACTTTCTTTTCTAATCCTCTCAGCTTCTTCTTTACCCGGCTGGGTAGGTGTTCCGGATACGGCAGGTTTACCTTCAATAGCCTTTTTGATTTTTTCGTCAATAAGTTTATTAAAGTTTTCATCCATTTGTTTCCTGATTTTGTCCTCTATTTCCTTTTTAATCTTCTCCAGTTCTTCTTTGCTTAGGGTAGCTGTGCCGGTCGGAGTGGTTTTACCGTCGGTAGTGGTGGTAGTGGCCGGCCTGTCAGCAAGGGCTTTTGCAATTTTTTCCTCCACGGCTTTGTTTACCCTAAGTTCTAATTCCAGTTTTAACTTGTTTTCTAATTCGATGGATAGCTTTTCCTGAATTTGTTTTTCCAAATCGGCTTTAAGTTTGGCTTCGGCCGCCTTGCTTAAATCGTTGGCTGGTTCGGGTTTTTCCGCTGCCCTTTCCCCAAATGTAATCCCTACAATAATTTCATGGCTTCCTACCGAAAATTTACTGATATTATTTAAAGGCCGGTCAAAGGTATAGCCAAATGTAAGACCTCGCGGTAATCGAACACCGCCGCCAATGCTAAGCGCATAATTGGTGCGGTAGCCTACAGTGGCATAGGCTTTGTTTTTCCAATCCACTAATCCGATAATATCTATTTGAGGCTTTATATCTTTTGCACCTCTTACCACTACCATGGGTTTCAGTTTTATGTCGTCATTAAGGGTATATAAATAACTTAAATTTGCCATGAAATGAGGAATAGATGTATATTTCCCATCCGCATTTTTTAAATAATCACTATAGTTCACCTTGCTTGTAACCACTTGAGGAATGGACAGCCCGAAGTCTATTTTATCCGAACTCAACCTGAAACCAAGATCGGAACGGAAGGTGGATGCGTTTGATTTGAAATTCGATATAACATCCTCGGAGGGGTCGTCAACTCTTAACTGGTCGAAATTGAGAGTCCATTGAACCAATCCGGCATTAATACCCATTCCAATATTCCATGTTTCATTCAATTTAATAGTATAGGCATAAGCCAATTGAAACCCATTTTGAGCAATCAGGTTGTTCCTATCGGAAAAAAGCACGCCTCCCAAACCAAATTTTTTATCTTTAATACCGGCATCAGCCGTCAGCATATAGGTAACCGGAGCTCCGTCGAAACCGGCATACTGAATCCTGTTGATTCCAAAAATATTCGTATTGCCATCGGCACCGGCATAGGATGGGTTAATTAAAAACTTATTTAGTGTAAATGAATTGAACATAGGGATTTGTTGACCCATTGATGTTCCAATGCAAACTAATATGCCTGTTAAAGTTGAGATAATGCTTTTTTTCATGTGATAATTAATTTTCTGTATATTTTTAATTAAAGGTATTATCGAATCTGCGATTTCTAATAACGTTGAGTATATTGTCGTCCGATGATTTGTTATTTTATTTATGAATGATTAATTCCTTAAAATATTAATCGTTCCCTTGTATTGTCTTTCATTGCCCGGAAGGGTGATAACATAATAGTAGGTTCCATCAGGTAATGGTTTGCCTTTCATGGTTCCATTCCATCCCTTTTCAGTGTTGTTCTCATAATTTGTCTGTTCCAATATTATTCTTCCCCATTGATCGAAAATCATTACGGATGCCTGCGGGTAAAATTCTATCCCTTTTATTTTCCATACATCGTTTTGCCCGTTGGTATTGGGTGTAATCAAATTATACGGTTCTATGGTAAAATCTTCCACGAGAGATACATTAACCGATGCCGTGTCGAAACAACCAAATGCATTGCTAACCTTTACGGTGTATCGTGTTTCTTGTGCCGGGGTTGCGGTTGGGTTTGAAATTGAAGGATTATCGAGTGAACCTGAAGGAGACCAAAGGTAATCGGTGCCTCCACTTGCAAATAATTGTGTGCTGTAACCTTTGCTTATCACAGTATTCTCACTAACCTTTATTATTGGTTTTGTATAAATTAAAATCGTTCTTGATGTTGAATCGCTGCAACCTAAACCCGAGCTTACATTTAACTGAATTTTGTAAATTCCGGGAGCAGCATAAATATGAGTTGGTGATTGATTAATATCAGTAAATCCGTCACCAAAATTCCATTTTTGCGAAACAATAGATCCCTGAGATAAATTTGCAGGTTTTACTTCAATGCCCGAGCAAACATCCTGAACCAGGAATATAGGAACAGGTAATGAGGCAACAGTAATAGTTTTTGTAACTTCATCCTTACAATTATCTGATGATACTACCGATAATAAAACTTTGTAATCTCCCGAATTAAGATATTGATAGGATGGGTTTGTTAGGGCGCTGCTTCCACCTCCGTCGCCAAAGTTCCAGGCATATTTTATTGCCCCGCTTGAGGAATTGGTAAACGGAGTGACAAGCCCGTAACATACTGTAGTGGCACTAAAATCAGGTATTGGTTTTGGAAATACCTTGATTGCTTTGGTTTGTTCCATCATACACCCTTTTGCAGAAACACCTCTTAGCCTTACACTATAATTACCAGCCGTGAGGTAAGTATGGCTTGTCTGGGTTAATTTTGATGAGTCACCATCCCCAAATATCCAAGAATATGAAGCTGCGCCAACACTGAAGTTTGTGAAATTGGCATCGGTACCAAAGCAATGATCCTGAACCGAAAATACAATTTGCGGATTGGCCTTTACGGTTACATTTCCTTCTAATACTTCCTTGCAATTATCCGGACTGGTAACCGTTAACACAACTTTATAAATATCAGGACTTGCATAGGTATGTGAAGGGTTAAATGTATTATCCTTAGCACCATCGCCAAAATCCCAATTTTGACTTGAAGCACCTGATGAATTATTGATAAATTTAACCGGCTGACCATCGCAAACATCTACGGATGTAAAATCAGGAATGGGCTTTGTATAAACATTGACCCTTCCTTGAGCTGAGTCTTTACAACCAAAACTGGATATAGCAATCAATTTAACATCATAGAAACCGGCTGCGGCATATTTATAGGATGGATTGGCTAATGTACCTGTGTTTCCATCGCCAAATCGCCAAATATAATCTCCCCCGCCGCTCGGCATAGTTGACAGATTTGTAAAATCAGTTTGTACACCTATACAAACATCTTTAAATGTAAAATTAGATTTGGGTATAGCATATATTGTAACCGGTTTGGTTAATGAGTGAGTACATAATTTATCAGATGTTACTAAAAGTGTTACGTTAAAAGTTACGTTAATATTTCCCGCTGTATTGTATTTTTTTGTAGTAGGCGTAGTTAAACTCGAAGATGTGGCATCCCCAAAAGTCCATAATTGGTTAACTGAGCCGGTAGAATTATTGGTAAACGATGTGTTAAGGCCCTTGCAATTGTTTTGAACATCAAAATTTGAAACAGGAAGAGGATGAATAGTTACCGATCCGCTTGTTTTATCAGAGCATCCTTGTGAAGAAGTTACAGTTAACGTAATTCCATAGGTTCCGGCAGTATTATATATTTTAAAGGGGTTAAAAAATCCGGACGATGTGCCATCGCCTAAATCCCAACTGAAAGAAGTGCCCCCGGTGGATGTATTATTAAAATTAGCATTGGAACCTGCACAGGCATTGGTAACGGTGAAACTAACAACAGGTTTGGTATAAACAATTACATTTTTGGAAATTGAGTCCCTGCAATTGTTTGGCGTGGTGGCAACAAGCTTAACTGAATAAGTACCTGTTGCGGTATATGTACGACTGGGGCTTGTGGATGTACTTGTGGTAGCATCACCAAACGACCATTTATAAGAGTTAACACCATACGAAAAATTACTAAAATCAATTGGAGTACCAAAGCACTGATTATTGGCATAAAAATTAGCCTGAGGTTTGGCATAAACTATGACTTGTTTGGTAACTGAATCTCTCAATCCCGACCCAAAGAACACGAGTAATTTTACATTATACGTTCCGGGTGAATTGTATGAAAAGGTAGGTGAATAAAGAGTAGAACTCTTGCCGTTGTCGAAATCCCATTTATAACCGGTGGCATTACTGCATACGTCGGTACTTATATTCGTGAATTTTATTGAATCGCAGAAAAGTGTTGTTCTAAAATCAGGTTTAGGTTTAACAAAACCGAGAAATGTTTTGCTCGTAATGTTGGTGTCATTTTGTGTGATAGAATCCAAGGCAAAAGTGTACCATGATTTTAATGAGATAGCCCCTGTAATGGCCGATGTATTTAAATTACCCATATGGATGGTATCGGTGTTTCCAATCTTTATAGCCCGGTTGTAAACTTTGTTAAAGGTGGCACTTCCGGCGCCGGTAACAACAGTTCTTACAGGAATATTTTGTCCGGCAGCAATGTCAACTACTCCGGTATTTTTTATTTGCAAAATAACAGGGTCCGAAGCGGCTCCGCAATTATTGGTCAAACTGGTAATACCCATGTTCGACAAATCATTTCTGGATTTTTTAAGATCGAAACCAAAATCAACTAAACCCGATCCAATACTTCCTGTAGTTCCGGAGTACGTACCCCAGTTTCTTTGGTTTCCTGAGGGTGTTGTTTGAGCCACCTGATTACCGGTGCCTGCTGAAACCTTAAGCTCAAAAACCAATGCCAAGGAAGGGTTATAGGTGTAAGGGGTATTCAATGTAATGCCATACCATGAGGTAGATGCGGCTCCGGTAGTGGTAAAGCTGGCAGCATAAAATACCTGACTCAGTCCTGAAACAAATGTAGTTGAACTCCACGCAGTTGATGTACCTTGATTTTGTGCCAGAGAAATAGTAAAATTAGTATAGTTGGCACTACTGCTGAATGTGGTTCCCAACCGGAAATAAACTTTCGTGATTATTCCTGACGAGGCAGGTGTACCGGTTGTTCCCGCACTGTTAAATACCGACGGACCGTATATCCACTGCACTTTATTGGTTGAACTGTTCAGCGGAAACGCATTATAGCTGCTACCGGCAGAGCTATTGTAAAAAGAGGGCTGGGCCTGAGCTAAACCGGAAAATTCAAACAGTATTAACACCAACAAACTGCATTTGATTGACCTGCGAATACTGAATCGCCCTTTTTGACTAAAAACTTTTATTTGTAACATTGGAGTTAAATTATTAATTATTTGTGAAAATTAAATTAAATATAGGAGAACCTGTAAAAGAAATAAACTACACACCCGCCATACTGTCTTCAGTAAGGCAAATCAGGGATTAATCAAAACGATGCGGTTTGGTAATTTTCTTCTATAGGCACTCTTTATTTTCAAAGGACAAAAATATTATTTATTTTCATTATTCATATTTAATTAATATTTATTTTTTGGTCATATAATAGTTAACTTTTTCTGATTCTTATCGGGAGATAGCCCAAACACCCATAAAAATTAATGTTGGATAGTTAATAGATTTATACCCATATGAGTAATAACAGCATTCAAAAAGAAGTTACAACCTCAGAAGAATCCTCAATCTCAGTAACAGCAACGTGTTAAAAGACTATTTGAAAAAACTTTGGTTTTCTATTTTACCCGAATCCAGCTCTTTTAAAGTCCTTTTAAGATAAATTAAACCCCTGAATTATCAAAACCAATATTTGTTTTTTCCCCAAATACAATAATTCAATCCCTTAAATCGCCTAATCTGAATCCAAAATCAAACGTAAGTTTGAGTTTTTAGAAAGACTGCCCTTGCGGGCAAGTTTTAAAACAACAAAGAGGACATGGACAGACATGGGTTGCGAAGTTATTTTTTGAAAATGCAACCATTTGACAGTTTTTTACATCTTTAAATAATTAACCATCTAATATAAATAATATGAAAAATCTACTTCTTTTAATCCTTTTAATTATCGGGACTCTAACCACAAACCTTGCAAATGCACAGTGGCAGCAAAGTGGCCTTTCGGGTTCAAGTATTAATAGTCTTGCCTCTGACG
This sequence comes from uncultured Chitinophaga sp., assembly GCA_964355045.1. Lineage (GTDB taxonomy): Bacteria > Bacteroidota > Bacteroidia > NS11-12g > UBA9320 > JABWCE01. The sequence goes on from CAYHCM010000054.1 coordinate 18,705, forward strand.
GAACAAACATTTTTGCAAGTAGTTCGACTGCTGCAACAAAAGGTGCATTTTTATCTACCAACAATGGGGGGCTTTGGACTGCCGTAAATACCGGTTTGACAAATCTGAATGTAAGTTCATACGCTATTAGTGGAACCAATATTTTTGCAGGTACCGGTGGTGTGTTCGGTGGTGGTGGTGTGTTTTTATCTACTAACAATGGAAGCAACTGGACTGCGGTGAATACCGGTTTGACTGATCTTAATGTCAAAGTTTTGGCATTAAGTGGCGCCAACCTTTTTGCAGGTACTAATGGTGGTGGTGTATTTTTATCTACAAATAATGGAAGCAACTGGACTGCGGTGAATACCGGTTTGACTGATCTTAGTGTCAAAGCTTTAACCATAAGTGGAACCAATATTTTTGTTAGCACAGCTAATGCCTCAGGTATTGGCAAGGTGTATTTATCAACCAACAATGGCACTAATTGGACTGCGGTGAACACAGGTTTGCCTACGACTACCGCATATGTTCAATCATTCGCTATTATGGGGACTAATATTTTTGCAGGTACAAATGGTGACGGTGTGTATTTATCAACCAACAATGGAAGTAGTTGGACAGCAGTTAATACCGGTTTGACAACTCTTTATGTAAATTCATTTGCCCTAAGCGGAAACAATATTTTAGCGGGAACTTTTGGTGGCGGTATGTTTTTATCATCCAATAAGGGAAGTAGCTGGACTGCAGTGAATACCGGTTTGACTTCTCTTTATGTAAGCTCATTAGCTATAATCGGAACAAATATATTTGCCGGTACTTCTTTGAATGGCGGAGTATGGAAGCGTCCGTTATCTGATATTTTAACCGGAATCAAAGATAATAGCTACAATACTCCTTATATGATTTATCCAAACCCAACCAGTGGAAAGTTCACACTAAGTAATGAGAGAGTTGCAAATAGGAACTACAAAATAGAAATTTATAATGTACTTGGAGCAAATGTTTATACAAATAATTTACAACAACTAACATCAAACATGATAGACCTTTCTGACTCTCCAAAAGGGCTCTATTTTATGAATATTTATGATGGGACAAAAACGTATAACCATAAGATTGTTGTTCGGTAACAAATATTAACTGATTGACAACTAAGAAAACAAGGGAGCAGACTAATTTTATGGTTCCTTCATTTGTTTAACTTTTGCCGTTGAACAGACAAGAAAATCAGCCCATGTCAACAGATAAAATGATGGCTGGTTTGTAGTTTGGGAAAGTAAGTTCTTCCTCCGCCCTGATTCGTGTCCTTCACGAATCGAAATACCTAAACTACAGGAAGTAAAAAGAGTTTAAGCTTAATTGCTAAGGCCGACATTTTTTTTAAAAACCAAAAAAGGCAACAAATCTCTCTGTCGCCTTTTACGTTTATTGAAATGAAAAAAATAATGGATTGCTATGCCCCGACAACAAAAACGACATGTCGAAGTTAGAAAAAAAAACTTAACGGCACCACGTCATACTATTGCCCAAATATTCACGTTTTACCCATCTAACTCATTACTTTTACTCATGAATTCTGACACCGGATCCTATTCACTCAAGCGTATTATTATTGCTGCAACAGGTTTGATTTTACTAGCTACAGGCGGAAGTATCGTATTACTAATTACTGCAGCCCGTGTTGGCGAACATAAATCCAGCACCTTTGGCCAAGCGTATGAAAATTTTGAAAATTCGTGGGGTGGTGAAATTCAGGTGTCACCCCCCAGATTTTTTCTAAGGACATCCAATATGGATTCCGCACTAGCAAATGGAAGAACAATCAGAAAGACTGTTCCTGAGGATATCGAATTATTTCCTACGGATATCCGGTTAAATACAACCTTGGATTACCATGAGCAGATTCAGGAATGGATTTCCTTTAATGCATATCAGGCAACGTCTAAAGATCGGTTTACCGTTAAAAATACGACCAGGGATTCAGGGGCTTTGTTTATGGAATTTAATATGCCACAGGAAGCCAACCTTATGAACAAAATTAAGGTAATGGTTAATGGTAGTGAGCAGCTACAAGCCATCAATATTAATAAGAGAATGCTCATTATTCCTTCAATTTTTCCGGGAGACAGCACTTCTGTCGGGTTAAACTATTCCTTAAAAGGCATGGATCTGTATCAATATAATCTATCGGAGTACAGTGAAAATGTTACAGGCCACCTTCAGGCTTTATTTAAAGTAAATACGCCTAAATATGAAATCTATCAATTTGGGATCCCGCATTCAGTAAATAAAACTAAGAAAGGTTCTGAAATTCTGTTCAGTATGGATAATTTTGCCTCCAACCAAAGTCTTGGAATTGTTTTTTATAACCAAATCATGTATCTCGATAAAATGGAAAAGATGATGTATTATTCCTCCATCAGCCTGATTCTTTTCCTGCTTGTGATTTTTTTCTACGCACAAATCAGGAACAGGCCAATCAGCGGAATTCATTACTTCTTCACGGCAGCCATTCATGTTTTCTATTTTCTGTTTATCGCTTATTTGATCAGGTTCTTTGGTATCTGGCTGAGCATTGGTATTTCTTCCGTTCTAACCTATATGATGGCTATTCTTTATTTTCCCAAAGTTTTCGGTAAATCTTTTTTCCTGAACATCATCATTCCGCATCTTTTGTTACTTAGCATTATCTTTACCCTTATTTTCCTCATGCCCGTCTTTCAGGGGATTTCCTTTTTGATAATGAATTTTATTATACTTATAACCATAATGCTTGCTATAACCCGTTCGGAAATATCGGAATGGCAGATTATGAAAGGTTGATTTTTTTTACCCAAAGTGCGAGTATATGGCAGTATGCTGGTGCCAGTTTTCAACTGCTGCATGTGAGAACATGCTACATGTAATGTATTATTTAATACAAGAAATTATTATTTTTGACGCACAAGTTGACAACTCGTGCAAGTTTAGAGTCCGCATATCAATATATCCGGAAGCGTTTTGAGTGCTTTAAGGAATCCTATTCGTTATTTGAGAAATTTTTAAATTTAATTGTAAATTTGGAACATGAAACGTTATAATAGCTTTAGTAGCTTGAAGGAAAATTCAAATAAAAATTTGAGTATTAGTAGGAATAAACCTTCTGTGGAGTACGAAATCAAAAAGTTCATCAATCTTTTGAAAACTTCGGTAATTAATGACAAGGAGATTATTAAAGAAACTAAATAATTAATTATTCTTATGAAGGAAAGTGACGAATTAATAACTAAAGTTTCCCATATCTTAAGAGCTTGATCTTTATGCATATTTT
>CAYHCM010000055.1:0-21502 GCA_964355045.1 uncultured Chitinophaga sp.
GGGATATGATGGCCAAAGGGGTGGTGCCACTGGAAAATATGCTTCCCGAAACGGCCTACATAAAATTAGGATGGGTACTTGGCCAAACCGAAGACCCGACAGAAGTAAAAAAGATGATGCTTACGCCCATTTGTTCCGACATTACCGAACGGGAGCCTTATAACGGTTATTTGGTTTTGCAGGGCGGAGTTCCTGAGGTGGAGGAATTTGTGATGAAGGTGCATAAATAAAGGGGGGGGGCAATAAGAGGTTTAATTAATTTGAAACAATCATGATTGCTTTTATTAAGTTGTTGGCAGCAAGTTGTGAAAAATTCGACATATGATAAAATTTCTATATTATTCTTTACTTGCACTTTGTATTTTTTGTTGTAAACCAATAAGGACAAATGAAGGACTCCCTATACCTAGCCACTTAAATGAAATTTTGATCCCATTTGGAGATGAAAATTGTGAATCAAAAGTTCATGGAAAAATCAAATGCTCTTGCGGCTCAGAGAAATTTGCATTGAAATATTATGGAGACAAAAGTGAATATAAAAAAGATAGGGTTATTAAAGTTAAGGAATTTTATGAAGGATTTTTGATCAGGGTAGTTGCTGAATGTATAGATTGCTCTAGAGAACATTTGATTTGTGACAGTGACAATCATGGATGGAACGGTTGGGTTGTTGAAAGCCCAACAGTTAATCAATTAAGACCTCAATTAGAAGTATGGCATTGTAATGTTTGCGGTATTTCAAATCACTTATTAGATATTGAAATTCAGTCTGAAGGAAGAGCAGATTATAAATCAGAAACTGGAGACCCTAATGACAGTGACGATTGGAAAGAAGCATTCAGTTGGATAACAATTGGAATTAGATGTAATTCATGCAATGAAATCAACAATGAATGGATTTCATATGAGACGATGTAATCTAAACCTGCTGCCAACATTGGATTGGGAGTTATGCTAGTTTTTAGGTTTAGGAAAGTTCCATCTCCCAACTTAATTTTGTCCTGGGTGAATGTTTGTCGGCTCTGAAACCGCAAGAACGCCAATCCCCGACAGTTGTGCGTCATTTTGCAGAACCCATAAACGATGAAGAAAATACTTTTAAGAATATTAAAAATTGTTTTAGGACTTTACATTGTTTTATGTGGACTACTTTACCTATTTCAAGAGAACTTAATTTTCTTTCCTCAAAAGTTAGACAAGAATTATAAGTTTCAATTCGGACAAAAGTTTGAAGAAATTAATATTAACGCAAATGACGGAAAGAAAATAAATGGACTATTATTTAGAGCAGATAGTTCAAAAGGACTAATTTTTTATTTACACGGAAATGCAGGGTGTTTAAGTTCTTGGGGAGAGGTCGCAAAGACTTATACTGATTTAAACTATGACGTTTTCATTATTGACTATAGAAGTTATGGAAAAAGTGAAGGAGAAATAAAAGGACATGAACAACTATTTCAAGACAACCAAACTGCTTATAACGAACTAAAGAAGAAATATAACGAAGACAAAATAATTGTTTTAGGTTATTCAATTGGGACAGGACTTGCTTCAAAACTTGCTTCAACAAACAATCCTAGACTCTTAATATTACAAGCACCTTATTACAACTTGACAGATATGATGAAACATACCTATTCCTTCGTTCCAACATTTTTACTGAAATATAAGTTTACTACAAACGAATATTTAAAGAACTGCAAAATGCCAGTTGTAATATTCCATGGAAACAAAGATGAAGTTATTTATTATGGTTCGTCATTAAAACTTAAAGAAGAATTTAAACAACAAGACACATTAATAACGCTTAACGAACAAGGACATAATGGTATGACAGACAATGAAGATTACAAAATAGAATTGAAAAGAATATTAACCAGATAAAAGACGAACACACAACATTGGTTTGGCAAAATGGGGTCTTTTGTACTAAATTTGAGCTGTAGAATTCTAAGCAACATTTGTACTAATTATAACATTTGCACCTTGAATTCCCTCACTTCGCCCAGCCGAAAACAGTTCATTTTATCCTAAAACTAAACGTTCTTTCAATTAAAAAGAAAGTCGTAACCATTAATAGTCCATTAATTTATTTTTTTACCATCTTCAAAGTTTTACGATCTCCATTAATCATTATGGCTTTGATCTCAGGATAATCCGGATTTTTTAGAATTTCAAAGTAATATTTCAAGCCAAAACAGCAATAACAGGAACAAAAAGTTCCGTATCCGTTAAATATAAGATTAAGTATAGATGCGCTATCAACCGCAGCATCGCAAAGAAAAGAGTAGCAACAATTGTCATAAATTGTGGTTTCAACTGTTAATACCGAATCATTTTTAAAAATCGAAAGAATTTTATTTTTTTCAATCGGGTGTTCATTGTTTTTGCATTCGGTTTTTTCAACTTTTTTTATATAAAGGCCATGACCCCATGCTTCTAACTGATTATGAGTAGAAGGCAATATCGTTGTTCCCATAAGAATATGCCTTTCGAGCGGAGTATTAAATAAAATGGTATCGGTTTTATAGGTTATTGAATCATCGTATTGGTTGCTGTTATATTTCATAAAAACAGTATCGGCCTGACCAAAAATATCAAAAGAAAACGAAATCAGAATTAATAGAACGGTTATATATTTCATTGGATTTTTTAATAATTGGTGGTATTTAACTTTTTCAAGGTTCGAAACTTTGGAAAAGTTATCAAAAAGAACCCTCTGCCTTTACCCCTACTCCATTTTCTTCACCACCAAATAATACTCCCCATCCAACTTTCGATAGCCATATTCATAACAAAAATAATAGGTATTGCCGGTTTTGGTAGAGAGGATATGGGTGAAATAGTCAAAACTAAAACCATGTGAGGTGAGTTTTTTGGCAGGAACGGTGGCTTTGCCATCGTCAGTAGTTATAAGGTTTTGAAGTGTTCGGCGGTTTTTGCGAAGTGTATTATTAATATTTCGCATTTGGGCTGTAGTGTCGCTGTTCAGTTTATTATTATAATTATTTCGACAGGCATCGCTACAAAATTTTTTATCTGCACGACCTAAAAGTTTGGTTTCACAATCTAAGCAAAATCTGGCTTCCATGTTTAAATTTTTAATAGACTCGCCACCAAAACACAAAGACACAAAATTCCACTAAAAATATTTTTGTGAATTTTTGTGTTTTGGAGCTTTCGTGGCAAAAACCGAAACAAATGTAACTAAAAATTATTTCCCGACAACAAACGGTTACAAATAGTTGTAAAAGACTGTAAATATTTCTTAACCGAATCGAATAAAAAAGCCGCCACATCTTTGTACTGCCTTTCAACGTAGAAGGGATTAACAAAAAATAAGTTTAACCATTTAATTAAAACAAATCATGAACACATTAAGAAATTCTGTACGCCTTTATGGCAACGTAGGTAAAGAACCTGAAGTAAAAACTTTTGAAAACGGAAACAAAGTGGCCTCTTTTTCATTGGCTACTTCCGAAAAACACAAAGACCAAAAAGGAAATTTGGTAGAAGAAACCACCTGGCACAATTTAGTTGTTTGGGGCAAATCGGTTGACACCATCGAAAAGTATGTAAACAAAGGCGACAAACTATTTATTGAAGGTCGGCTTACAAACCGAAGCTATGAAGCCAAAGACGGTACAAAAAAATACATAACTGAAATTATAGTTAATGAATTTTTATTGGCTGGTTCACCAAAAGGCAAAACTGCTGAAGTTGGAAGTTCTGAAGAAAATATGCCTTTCTAAAACAATTTTAATTTAAAAATTTAACCCGACAGGTTTCCTAAACCTGTCGGGTTTTTTATGATTATGAATTTTATTCATCCTCCCAATTATCCTCATCCCTGTCCACCCGCGATGTTAACAACACCTCTTCTTCTGCAATCAACTTTATCATATAATATTCGTCGGTATAAACCGTATAATCAAACTCAAAACTCACTTTATGGATACCCGGTTTTTCGGTTGGGTTAAAGTATAATTCGCGAACTAAAGTTCCTCTGGAATTAAACATGGCAATATGAACCTTGGTGGTTTTAGCAAATTTAAACTCAAACATTCCACCAATGGTTTCAGTTATTTTGGGTGCAGTGTAATCGGTATAACTTTGCTTCAATAGTTTGGCGTCCGGTATTGGTTTATGTGTAATTTCAGCTACCTTGGTTATTAATTTTAATCGGCTTGCAGAATCATAGCCATTAATGTCCAAAAGGTCTCTCCTTTTATCGGCCACACACCACACCGCATTTTGTCCAACCCCATCTTTATACTTATTATCATTAATAAATTTAGCAATTTCAATTAGTTCCTTATTTTCATTGGGTTTAAAAAAATAAACTAATCCTTTGCGTCCTGCACCATCATTCGGTTCGGTGCACATGCCATAAGGCTCAATCTTTTTTGATTCGCCGGGTTTTAATAATAAAATTAAATCACCCGTTACCATCATTGTTTGGCATGTTGAATCCTCAGGCTCCATTAAATCTCCGGATTCTATTTTTAGTTTAATTACCCTGTTCATAAGACTTACAATGGTTAGAATCACCGGCTTTAAATAATGAACGCTGCTTTCATTGTATTTTCCGGTAACGGTTATCTTCTTTTGTTTTATTGCATCATTTAACGAAAATGTTTCGTCGGTTTGTGCCATTGAAGAAAAGCAAACAAACGAGGTTAAGAAAAAAAGAAATTTACGTTTCATGGTTAAATAATTTATAGGTTGATAATGACAATTAATTTGCTAAACTTTGAAATTAATTTTAAAAACACCCTTATCCATACTTTGAAACCTGTATTTGTAAATAGCCCTTTTTGGATTTTCCTTGTTTTTCTTTCATCATGCAAGATGCACGTAATGAAAGAAAGCCAATTGTCCAAAAAAAATGTAGCCATTGGTTCTTACGGTGGAATTACCGGAATGAATGAAAAACTTATTTTTATTAATAACGGTATGGTTTTTAAATCAGAAACTATTCCCGGAGGAAAAGCGAAGATTAGTTTTGTAAAACAGATTTCGAAAAAGGAGGCAAAGCAAATTTTTAAAACGATTCGTAAAATAGATTTTACCAACCTAAAAAATGATAAACCCGGCAATATGAATTTTTATATTGAGAGAAACCGATGTCTCAGAAAAGATAAATCCTATACCTGGAATACCAGTTTAGATTCAACAAATAAAGACCATAAACTGATTTTACAACTCCTGAAATTTCAAAATTGATTATCATGAAAAAATATTTAATTTCCCTTATTATCCTTGGCTTTAGCCTTTCAGTTTTAGCCCAAAATGCTTTCGACAAACGACTACCAAATCCCAAAAAACCTTATAAAGGAATCCCCGTTGGAAATGCTGAAACAATTTCAGGCAAACATTTACAAACAGAACCAATAAAGGGAGATTTTCCTTTGAGTTTTTCATTAAATAAACAATTTAAAGATTTTAATATTGAATGGAACGAGGCCGGTCAATACGCCATTTTTATTACCCCCAAAAAAACCTTGCTGATAGAAACTACCACAAAATCGTTGGGAGGAAATCCTTTGGTAGAAGGAGTTTTAGCCCAATTGAATACTATAAAAGTTTTACTTCAAATTGAGAATCCAACGGCTGAACTATTTTTTGTATCAACACAAACGGATGAATTGGGATTTACCCATTTAAAATTTAAACAACACCTTGGCGGAATTACAGTAATTGGGGGCGAAGTGATAGTACACATAAAAAATAATTCAATTGAAAGTATTACAAACCGGCTTTATCCAACACCATTAATTTTGAATGAAAAATTTATAGCTATTGAGCCCATCCTCGAATCCATTACCAAAGAAATCCCTTTTGAAAAATTGGATGATTTGGGAAATAAACTTTTAAAAAAACGAATTACCAACGAACGGGTTATTTATCATTTAGATAAAAATCCAAAACGCGAAACCTATTGCTACCGCATCGAATACAGACCGAACCTGCTTGACTGGTGGGAAATAATAGTGGACGGCAGCACAGGAAATATTATAAGTAAAGTAAATAAAACCTGCTCTATTGACGGCCCAAAAACTGCAAATGCCACGGATCTTAATTTTAACAATCGCACTATAAATACCTATCAGGTAGGTAGCACTTATTATTTATTAGATGCCAGCCGGCCCATGTTCAATTCAGCATCCTCATCCATGCCAAATAATGCTTTAGGTGTAATTTGGACATTGGATGCAAATTTTTCGAGTGGAACTTCGCTTTATAATAATACAAGTACTAACAATAGCTGGACCAATAAAACTGCGGTTTCAGCTCATTACAATTCTTCGGTGGCTTATGAATATTACCGAACCGTTCATGGCCGAAATTCAATTAACGGAACCGGTGGAAATGTTACTTCCATTATTAATGTAAATAATCAAAACGGAACAAAAATGGACAATGCCTATTGGAATGGTGAAATGATGTTTTACGGAAATGGAAATACTGCCTTTACGCCATTAGCCGGGTCGCTGGATGTGGCAGGACATGAAATGACGCATGGAGTAGTTCAAAATACAGCCAACCTTGAATACGAAGGACAATCGGGCGCTATTAATGAAAGTATGGCTGATATTTTTGGCTCATTAATGGACCGTGATGACTGGCAAATAGGCGACGAAGTAACAAAAACAAGTTATATTTCAACAGGTGCCTTGCGCGATTTAAGCAATCCTCATAATGGGGGAAACAGCCTGAGTGATGCCGGCTACCAGCCCAAAACCATGAGTGAATATTACACCGGAACCGGCGATAACGGCGGCGTTCATACCAATAGCGGTATTGTTAATTATGCTTATTATTTAATTGCAAACAGCATTGGAAAAAATAGTGCTGAAAAAATTTATTACCGGGCTTTAACCGTTTATCTCACAAGCCAAAGCCAGTTTATTGATTTGAGAAAAGCCGTTATTAAATCAGCGGAAGATCTTTTTGGAAATGGTTCAACTGAAGCTACAGCAGGAATAAATGCTTTTAATACCGTTGGGATTTATGGATATAATGGAACGGGCGGAGGTGGCGGAACCGGTAACGGAAACGGTGAAGTTATTTTATCTGTAAATCCGGGAACTGAATCCATCATAAGTTTTGATACCGACCTGTTAACTGCCAACACCATTTATACAAGTAATACAAGTGGCGGAGGTTTTGTGGGAAAAAGCCAGACTGACATTAAACGCAAATGCAGTGTGACCGATGACGGAACCAAAGCCTATTTTGTGTCGGCTAATAATGACAGGATTATTTCAATAAATTTAACCGGATCGGTAAATGAATCGTATGTATCAGCGGTAGGTGATGCTTTTGACAATGTAGCAATTTCAAAAAACGGGAAACGAATGGCTGCCACTACCACCGAGGTAGATTCATCTATTTACATATATGACTTTACATTAGCGCAATGGAAACAATTTAAATTGTATAACCCCACTTTTAGCGATGGAATAAGTACCGGAGGTGTGTTATATGCTGATGGTTTGGAGTGGGATTACAGTGGGCAATACGTGGTTTATGATGCCAAAAATATTATTGAAGGTTCATTTGGAAGTGATATAACCTGGTGGGATATCGGAACTATTAAAGTTTGGGATAATCCGGGCAATACATGGGGCGATGGAACGGTTCAAAAATTATTTAACCAATTGAATGAAAATATCAATATCGGAAATCCAAGTTTTGCTAAGAATACCGGAAATATTATCGCTTTTGATTTGATAGATACCGATGATGATACCTATTATATTTATGGAAAAAATACTGTAACCGGCAAAACAGATGAAATAACCACAGCCACTCAAATAGGTTTTCCGGGTTATTCCAATAAAGATGACAAATTAATATACGATGCTACCAATACCAGCGGCACAGAAGTTTTGGCAGTAATAAGTTTGGGTGCTGATAAAATAACTAAAAGTGGTTCGCCAAGTGTGCTTATTACTGAAGCCAAATGGGGAACCTGGTATGCCCAGGGAACACGGCCATTGCTAAGTGCAGCCAAAGATATTCTCAGCTTTGGTTTCCCTTATCTCACTCCTTCTCCATCAGCTAATTTTAGTGGTACCACAATAAGCTTTGATGTTCCTACTAGTACTGACCGCACCAATATGTTTCCAACTTTTGTTTTAAGTGCAAAAGCTGAAGTCTTTGTTTCAGGTTTTGGCCAAATAAGCGGGGTTAGTCGTAAAAATTTTAATAGCCCCGTAACCTACTCCGTAAAGGCTGAAGACGGTTCTACCAAAAATTATACGGTTGTGGTAAATTTAGTTTCAGGAATTGCACAAACCGAAAATAATATTATAGGCATTTATCCCAACCCTGCTAATGAATTTATCACACTGAACGGAGCCGTTAAATCTTATACCATTACTGATATAACAGGAAGAAAACTGATGACCGGAACTGAAAACAGTATTGATATATCGGCACTTAAAAACGGGGTATATACTATTTTCATAGAATCTTATTCAGGTCAAAATTATATTTCTAAATTGATTAAGAATTAAAACCAATTTATGCGAATACTGCTTACCGGTGCCAATGGTTATATTGGAATGCGTTTGTTGCCGGTGCTTGTAGAAGCAGGACATGAGGTAACATGTGTGGTAAGGGAAAGCCGGCGGTTTCAGTTAAAACCTGATTTATTTAATAAAATTAACATCATTGATTTTGATTTTTTACATTCTGAAAAAGCCGGGAATTGCTTTACCGGAAAACAGTTTGATGTAGCCTATTATCTTATTCATTCTCTTAAAGATACCTTCGAATCGCTTGAGGAGCTTGAAAAATTATCGGCAGAATGTTTTATTAAAGTTTCTAAAATTACAGGGGTAAAACAAATAATTTATTTAGGAGGGATTAGCAATGCCAATGCCTTATCCAATCATCTTAATGCCCGAAAAATAGTTAAGGATATTCTACAAAGTTCAGGAATCCCCTACACCATATTTGAAGCCGGAATAATAGTAGGCTCGGGAAGTGCCTCCTTTGAAATAATCAGGGATCTGGTAGAAAAATTACCGGTTATGATTACTCCGCTTTGGATAAAATCAAAGTGTCAACCTATTGCCATTCGTAACGTTATAAACTATCTGCGTGATTCAATACTAAATGAAAAAACTTTTAACCGTACCTTCGAGATAGGCGGTCCTGATGTATTAACGTACAAAGAAATGATGCTTCAATTTGCTGAAGTTAGAGGGTATAAAAGATACATTTACAGCATCCCTTTTCTTACTCCGCGCATATCATCGTACTGGCTTTATTTTGTCACCTCTACTAATTTTACAATTGCTCGTCAATTGGTTGAGAGTATGAAAAATGATGTAGTATGTAAGGATAACTCCATTCGAAAAATAATTCCGCAGGAAATGATATCCTACAAAGAAGCTATTCAACTCGCATTTCAAATGATTATGCAAAACATGGTAGTATCAACCTGGAAAGATGCTTCGTCAAGTACCCTTCATCATCTTGATATAAACGAATATATTGAAGTACCGGTTCATGGTTGTTTTAAAGATAGAAAATGGATAGAAATTGAGTCTGAAAAAGTAGAAGAAGTTTCAAACCGTTTTTTTGGAATCGGCGGAATTCACGGTTGGTATTATGCCGATAAATTATGGCGGTTAAGAGGCGGCATAGATAAATTATTAGGCGGTGTAGGTTCATTAAGGGGGAGAAGAAACGAAGATGACTTAAAACCTGGTGATGCCTTAGATTTTTGGAGAGTAATATTGGCCGACCGGAAAAGTCATCGTTTATTATTGTTTTCAGAAATGAAAATGCCCGGCGAAGCATGGCTGGAGTTTTCCATTGTTCAGTTGCATGAACGCTTTATACTAAAACAAACCGCCACCTTCAGGCCCAGAGGGATAAAAGGCAGAAACTATTGGTATTCCATGCTTCCTTTTCATTATTTTATTTTTGGAAATATGATAAAAAAAATTGCTGGGAAAAGTTAGAAATTATCCATTGCCGTTGGTTTAAACCAACGGCAATGGATAATTTCTTCACCTCAATTCCTTCCTGCTCTTCACAATTCCTTTTGATTTCAAATATTTGTAATTGGACCGCAAACGGATAATCCAAAAAATTCGTTCTTCGGTATAGAAATAGTTTGTTTGATTGATTTTTTTGGATGATCGGGCATAAAAAGCCAGCATGCTGTTGAAATACTTATTTCCAAGGGTGTCGTTATTGATATAATAAATCGGAAATAAACTTTTTTCGATATTTCCATTTTTATTTACATCGGCATAAAGCAAATAAAGGAATCGTATAGCGTGGTTGTTATTTTTATATTTTTCGTAATGAAACGCGTGAAATAAAATTCCGACCGTTTTCTTTTGGGGTGATTGCTTAATAGTAACCAATTGCCAAAGGAAATTTATACGTTTTACATCTCCCAATTGGCTTCTGTAAAACAAAGGCATCACAGCAAGATAGCTTTGCTCAGGCGATTTTTTATACCAAACTAATGGCGCAATATGGAAATATCGAAGATTGGTGTCGCGGGTAAAATTGATTAATGGCCAAAGGATTTGAATGGAATTATAGGTAGCGGTATGCTGTTGGCGATAAATCAATCCTAAAACGCTATAATTTATCTCCGTGTTTTTAGATTCGGTTTTATACAAAAAAGGGAAATATAAAGTCTGTGTTTTACTGTTATCACCCCATTGCCAGTAAAGGGGTGTAATAGCTTTTACAAAATTATTTCCCCAAATTACCGAGCTATCTTTTTTATAAATTAAATAAAAAGGAAAGGTGAGTTTTAAGCTATAAAATTGATTTTTTATATCCCAATATATAGGGGCAATTATTCGGGAATACTCATCCGAAATTTTGCTTTCTGAGTAAAAATAAAAAGGAATAATATTTACCTTCCTGATGGATTCATTATTTTTAGAATAATATAATGGAAAAATCCCAAGTGAGCTGCCTGTAGGAATCCCTTTCGAGTTTAATTGTTTTTGATACCGAACAATGGGAAAGAAAGTATAGGAAAAATGAGTAGAACTATCCCAAGTGTTTTTTGTTTTATTGTACCAAAAAAGCGGAAACAAAACCACCTGATGACCATAATAATTTTTATAATTATAATAAACGGGAAGAACCATTTTTAAACTGTAAAATTTGTTATCAATATCCCAATAAAAGGGGGTAATCATTTTAGAATATTTATGAGTTATTTTATTTTTTGAATAATAAAATATGGGGAAAACACAAAGTGAAGAATTGGTAAGATTGCCCTTTGAATCCAGATGTTTTTTATACCAAACCAACGGAAACAAAGTATGGGAAATGTCTAATTCCTTATCCCTTGCCATCACTTTGTTATACCAATATAGTGGAAAGAGAACCTTTTGAAAGGAAGAGTTATAATCTTTAGAATAACTCAAATATTTTTTGTTCTCCCAATAAAAGGGTGTTACCATTTTAAGATATTCATCGCGCAGTTTGCTCTGTGAAGAATAGTAAAATGGAATTAATGCTATTTGCTTTTTGCCATAATTATTATAGTGCCAATACACCGGAAAGATAACAAAGGAAGAAAAATTACTATCCGTTTTTCTGTACCAAATCAATGGAAATAAAGTAACCTTTCGTTTGTGTTTGCTTTTATAATCGTAATACAAAGGGAAAATTGTCAGTTTCCGTTTATCATACGTTATCGTTTTGCTATACCAGATTACAGGAAATAAAACCAGTTTTCGGGCATCATTATCTTTCTTACTAAAAAACAGCGGAAATAAGGTGTGAGATATTTTAGGATTATAAGTGTTATAATCCTTTATCCGATACCAATACAAAGGGAAAACAATAATTCGTTTTACATATTCCGAGGTGTATTGCCAGTAAAGAGGGGTTACGGCAAAGTGTGCTCTGTTCCCATCCGAAGATGAACCTCTGGAATAAAATGGCAAAATGGTTAATGAATTATAGCCTTTCCAATTTTGTTGATACATAAAAATCGGGAATAAAAGTTTCAGTTTTTGGGTGTCACTACCCACCTCAACTCTTGAAAACCAGAGAGGAAAAAAAGTATGATTAACTTGAATGCTTTTATCATAGATTCTTTTTTTGTACCAATAAACCGGGAATAAGGCATATTGGGTTTTAATGCCTGATTTACTATACCAAAAGAATGGCGTTACGCCAATAGTTTTGCTGTATTTTTCCTTATTGATAAAATAAAGTGGAAAAAGTATAGTTCTTTGATGCCAGCGATTTTGATTGTAGAAATATACCGGAAATAACACTTTTTTAATACTTGTATCCCAAATATTAGTTCTTCGTTTACAAACATAAAGTGGAAAAAACCTTGTTATTTCATTGCTGCTATATTTAAATGTGGCTTCACTATTCATTCTTTCTTCAGTACTATCTTTATTTATTTTATGAAAATATAGAGGAAATAAAAATGTTACTTTTTCAATACCTTTATAAAATGTGCTGTCAAATGCTTTTCCTCGAGCATAGTTATACCTCGATATATTATGCCAAAGGAAGGGAAAAGCAAATTGCGTTTTGGTATTTCCATCTTTAAATTGCCAGTAAATCGGCGTAAGCATCAGGTGAGATTGATGGCCAGATGGCGATTTCCCAAAAGAAAAAAGGGGGAAAAAGGTAAACGATTTATACTTTTCATTTTTAAAATTCCAAAACACCGGAAACATAATATTATTATGAATGTCGTGGTATTGATAATCCCAGTAAAGAGGGAAAAATGTTTTAATTTTTTCCTGCCCGTGCTGAACATTCCAATAAACAGGAAACAGCACCTTTGAAAACGAAGTATCCCAATAACTGCTTTGATAATGCGAAAAATAAACCGGAAAAAGATGCGTGTTTTCTTTATGATACCTGTAAAATATGGTTTTGCCAAGCGAAGTAAAATTACGGGTTTCCTCTGTTTTGTAATGCCAGTAAACCGGCAAAACCAATCGGGATAAATGATTCGTATCTTTAAACTGGTAAAATAAAGGCGTGACAACCAAATGGGTTTTGAGGCCGGATGGCGATTTACCAATAGAAAAAAGAGGAATAAAAGTGAAGGATTTGTAGGCATCATTTTTAAAATTCCAAACCACAGGAAACAGAATCGTGTTATTGATATCCTTATTTTTATAGCTCCAGTAAACAGGAAAAATCGTACTTATTTTTTCGGGACCATTTTGAAAATACCAATACAGCGGAAATACCACCGAGTAGGTTTTGTCTCTTCTTACGTCTTTTTTATACCATAAAAACAGAAAGGCATTGTTCTTAACAAATAAGCCATTGGTTGATTTGGTAGCTTCCACCAAACTAATTCCCGGAGCCAATTCTCCAAATTTATACGACTTAATACTGTCTGAAAAATTATGTCGGAAACTAAAAACGGAAGGATAATAAAATGTGGCTATTTTAATTTCTTTATGTCGGCGGGTACTGTCGTAATAATAAATCGGGAAAAGATGGGAATGGTTTATTTGTTTATTTCTGTCTTTTTTCTTTTGAAAAAGGGAAAAAAGAATTTCGGTGTTTTTATATTTCGGCGCTTTTCTGATTCTTACTATTGGCCATAGGTGAACGTTTTGCCCTTTCGAAATCCCCAGATCAAATTTCATGGACGAATCTTTCTGGGCAAGGCTTTCGCCAATAAATCCAAAAAGCAAAATCCAAAGAATTTTTGACCTCATAGTTTTAATAACGGTGGTTTATAAAAAAAGTTGGAGGATTTTGTATAGTAAATTGAAATTCTAAGTAAATTAATGTTGGAATAAAAATCCCCCTAACCCCCTTTATAAGGGGGAATCTGGACTCCGAGAATTGTTCTTCCAATAATTGGTGCATTATGATTTAGACTCTGTGTTTGCCAGAAAGTTTTCAATATCCCTTACTAATATTTTAGCATCTGCTTTTTCATAGGGATGATGTGTATTGGGAAATACCTGCAACTGCCCTTGGGGTAAAGCTTTGTAAACTTTTAGTGTTTCTTCAAAAGATACCATTTCATCCCGGTCGCCCAATCCAATTCTGACAGGTTTGTTTATTTCCATTAAATATTCAGGTTCCAAATATTGATTTAATCCAATATCCTGCATCAAAAAAGCAATCGTTTTCAAAAGGTTTTTCCAATTTAGGCCATGGTTGATTTTTAGTTGTTCAACAAAAACAGGAATTTTTTGTTCCATTTTTTCGGGGTTAAGAAACGAGGTTTCCTTATCAGCAATTTCGGCTGTCCAATGCCATTTGGTACCCAGAGTAAAAAGACTGTTTATCCTTTCCGGAAATTTCAAAGCCATATACAAACCGATGTACCCACCGAGACTATGGCCAAAAATAGTTACCGGTTCTTTTATACCCAAAGTATCCAATTTATAAATCAAAGCCTCAGCCATTAAAGGAACGGTGATGGCTTCATTAGAATAGGGCTTTAGTCCATGACCGGGTAAATCCAAAGCTGTAGCTTTAATATTATTTAAGGATTTTAATTCCTTTATTAAATTTTTAAATTGGGCTGCATTTCCTAAAGCACCGGGAAGTAAAATCAGGTTATTCATTTATTTCAATTTTAAAAAAAATTCCTCCAAATTATTTCCAAATCCTTTTCTACCGAATAGTACCTTGCATACCGATAGTTCAAATTATTAATCATTGCATCATCTTTAATATCGGTTTTGGAAATCTGGCTTGTGTTAAATATTCCTTCATCAATGGCTGGCAACACTTTGTTTTCGGAAGATGACGCATATCCTACCCAGGTTTTTTTTCCGGTTATTACCTCAATGCAAGCTTTCCATTTCCAAAATCTGTTTTTTATAAACCAAAACCAAAAAGGGCTTAAAGTAATAATTAGTAAAGACGTCAAAATATCAAACACTCTTTTTTTTCTTAAGGAAAAAGAATCGGCTAATCTTAATGTAATTTCCTCAGTAAAAAATTCGCCGGTGCTGTTTTTGGAATGACTGCCTATAATAAATGAACTGGCCTCGGGAGCTATTTTATAATGGATTTTTTTAGGTCCTAATTTTACCATCCATTCCAAAATGGCTTTTGCAGAAATATCTTTGCTGCAAAAAACAATTTCTTCGGCTTTAAAAACCCGGGCTATTTCTTCTAATTTATCAATGGTTCCCAATACATTTTTATCTCCATCGTGTTTTTCGGTAAGCACAAATCCTATAAAATTTATTCCTTTCGAAGATTTATTTAGCATGTCAAAAACACGGTTAGCTTCATCCTTTCCGCCAACAATTATAAGCTTGTTACTCGCTGAATTGGCAAGGCTTAACCGGCCAAACCAAAAATAATTGGCCAACAAACGGGTAAACGTCATTTCGATAACGGCCCACAACGAACCTAAAATTATCAAACCTCTTGAAAACCGTAAATTTTCGGGAAACAAACCATATACCGCCAGGATTGCAATAGTACCAATGGCTATTCCTCTTACAATTCTTCGCAAGGTAAACGGCCTTTCGTACCCCAAACTGAAATACGTAACCATTACCCAAAAAGCTATGTAGTAAGGCACATGAATGGTCATTAATTCGGCGGGGTAATGTTTTATAAATTTGATATGCTCCTCCCAATATAATTTGAGAAAATACATCCCTACAAAAAGTAAGGCCGCATCAAGTAAAGGAAGCCAGTATCGTGCAAAAAATCGGTAAACCAAAGCTGCAAATGCCCTTAAATAAATGAAGGTATTTATTAAAAAAATAAGGAGACCCGATTTGCTTCCGCTATAATGTTTGCGGGCAAATATAACCATGGCCTGATAAAATATTTTTACATAATTGGCGCTACCTTTTTTGGTGCTTTCGCCTTTGTAATGAATAATGGAAGTTTCGGGAAAATAATAATTTTTATACCCTCCTTTTATAATTCTGTAGGATAAATCAATGTCTTCGCCATACATAAAAAACGATTCATCCAATAACCCCACCTTATCCAAAGTTGCTTTCCTGATAAACATAAAAGCTCCGGCCAAAACTTCAACCTCATTAATTTTATGTTCTGGTAAAAAACCGAGATGATATCGCCCAAACTTTTTGGATTTTGGAAACAGTTTATTCAGTCCAAACATTTTATAAAGCGCCACTGCCGGCGTTGGCAATCCCCGTTTTGACTCGGGTAAAAAATTACCGCTGCCATCTACCATTCTTACCCCCAACGCCCCGGCTTCAGGATGTGCATCCATAAAGGCAATGCATTTTGTAAAACAATCCTCCTCCACCACCGTATCGGGATTTAATAAAAGAATAAAATCCCCTTTCGACTCTTTTATGGCCTGATTATTGGCTTTTGAAAATCCTTTATTTTCGGAATTGGCAATTAGTTTTACCCAATCAAATTTTTGGGAAACCATGTCCACACTTCCATCCACCGAATTATTATCAACCACCCAAACCTGGCAGTCAATACTATGCATGGCTTTTTGCACTGCCTTGAGGCATTGTTCCAAAAAATATTTTACGTTGTAATTAACAATGATTACGGAAAGCTTCACAAACAGTAAACGGGGTTGGGGTGCAAAGCTATAGAATTGTAGGGATTGTTAGGCAGATTATTGGAAAGTGAGAAGGTTTTCTGTTTGGATTAACTTTTCCATCCGCCTCTGGCGGACCAAAACTTTGGAAAAGTTTAAACCCCACCACCACCCTATTTATAAAGCTTCTTCATCCTCTTCTGCGATTGTATCATCAAAAACCCAACAAGTGAGGGGAAATATTTTATCAAAAAGTAATATGCTTTTCCCGAAATGCCTATGACGGTTTTCTTTTTTCTTAAAGCAATATTTCGGGCTATTTTAGCAGCAACATAGGTGGTATCATTGGTATAAAAACCTTTTCGTTCATCCAAAAGAATTGATTGGCCGGCAGCATCCAAAGCGGTTTTATCTTTTTCGATTTCAGTAATGCCTACATAAACCAACCCAATGTGAATTCCGTCGGAATGGTGCTCAACCCTTAGCGATTGAACAATGGATGTGAGAGCCATTTTAGCGGCACTATAAACCGATAGAAACGGAATTCCACGCAAGCCGGCCAAACTGGAAATAAATATTAAACTCCCTTTGGTTTGTTTGATATAGGGCAAAACCATCTGTGTAAGCATGAGCGGTGCAACGGCATTGATATTAAAAACCGTAGAAATAACATGAGGCGAAAGTTTTTCAATGGCTCCCCGCATGGATACTCCGGCATTATTTACAAGCACATCTATTTTTCCGAAATGCTCAATTGTAGTATTAATAAGGTTTTGGCAATCGGCTTCCAACGTCATATCTCCCGCAAAACTTATAACATCGTATCCGGCATCTTTTAATTCTTTTTCGGTGGCAATTAATTTGTCCCGGCTTCGGGCATTTAATACAATTTTGGCATTTTGGTTAGCCAATAGCAAAGCCAATGATTTGCCTATGCCCATGGACGAACCGGTGATAATGACTACTTTTTGATTAAAAAAAGTGCTCATACATATTTCATTTCAGGATTGTGATGAACCGAAAAATAATCGTTGGTAAGGGCTAAAATTAAATGCGAGATAAATGCAAACGCAATGCTTCCGGTTGATATAGTTACAAAACACAACAACATTCCATAAGGAAATGTTCCGATGGTTTCGCCAAGGCCCTTGGCAATATGGGTGGCTGAATAAAAGGAAAGATTGATAGCAACTGCCGGCCAAAAACCAAACGAATCGTAACATACCACCAACAATAAACCGCGATACATAAATTCGTACATAAACAAATAAGCTGCCCAACCAAGAGAGTTTATCAAAATTCTTTTTTTGTTCCATTCTTTGATTCGCATTTGCGGATACATGCTGAGGTTGAAAGGGTTTTTGGAAACAAAATAATTTACTATAAAAACAAAAACGCCAACTATAGCAATATACATAAGCGACTCTTGATAGTTGCCCAACTTAATACCCAAATCGGCTAAGGTATAATCGGAAACACTTATTAAAATTATACCCGGAATAAAGCCCATAAACAATACACCCATCATTTTTTGATAAAACACATAGGCTACCCAGGCTGTATCGCCGTGGTATTTTTTAAAAAATAAATCTTTTATTTTATCGCTAAGCGCCATAAACCAATAGGTGGCAAAGCCAATGGAAACAGAGATGATGGCTATAAAAGGATTGGTATATTCAGGTTTCCAGTCGTAAAAATGTGTCATTAAATCGGGGAGTTATTATTTTGAAGGGTGCAAATCTATGGAATAATACCGATTCGGTATCTGTATTAGTGCAATATTAATTAGTATGAAAGTTGACTAAACAGCTACTCTATCGGTATTAACTATTCTAAAATTCAAATTGGCCTTTGAACCAATTTAAATTAAATGATAGGGCGTGGCTTGCCCTCGAATTTAAAAACAGATAACTTTAATACTCAGCCTTTATAGACACTGATTCACAGATTAATAAATTTTTTCAGATTAACCCCGTGGGATATTTTATTATAGGAATTAATAATCCAACGGGGTAAAATCAGATTGAAAAATATTTCATATTTTTTTGTGAAAATATTCGGGTTAAAAGACAAATTTTAATTTGTCTAATCTGATTTAATCCATTTAAATTTCTTTAATCTGAGAATCTGTGGCAGCATAAGTTATATGGTAGAATTGGAATAAAAGGTTATTGGCATTGAATTTCGCTCATACAAACGGTATTTTACCATAAATAAAATTACTTTTGAATCGCAATAAAAACAAAGAATAAATTTATTTATAAGAATTAATTATATGAATTTAAAAAACCATTTAATGCAAAATTTAAAGCTGATTATAACCTTATTATTACTTGGAATAACGTATAATAGTGATGCTCATAAGCTTGATTCCCTAAAGAAAAATCAACATTTTGAATTGAGTTTCGGCAATTCACTTATCTTTATTTCCAATAGCAAACAAATTAATATCCATAAGCAATCTGCACTAGTGATACCAACAAGTTCCCTATTATTTTTTGCCGAATTTCGTCCTCAAAAAAAATTAAGAATACCGCTTTTTATTAATATTGCAACGGAATCAAAACAATTTCTGGTCAATGGTCAGTTGATAAATGAAAAGGCCTCACCCACTTTTGGGTCAGGTATTTCATTTAAACTTTTCCAAATAAAATTAGATTCCACTTCAAAAATTGAGTTGGAAGGCGGCCCGCTTGCAAGTTTTATTTTTGATGATAAAAACAATTTCCGAGTGGCTCCGGTTGTTGCATGTAGATTAAGAATAATGAGAGGAACAAATTTTGTGATGTACTGTGGAGTAAGCTATTCCATTGGTATCAATGCATTTGGGCTTGTATATGGAACGGGAACGATTTTTTAAAAAATTATTACTGTTTTTTCTCATTATGGATTACCAGTTGTGGCAGTTTATTACCAATACGGTATCTGTATTAGTCCAATATTAATTAAAGTGAAGGTGGACTAAACAGGTACTCTATCATCATTAACAATTTCTAAATACAAATTAGCTTTTGGACTAATTTGTATTAAGAAATAGTATAAGTTATATGGTGGTTTATAATCAAAATTTTTATTTTTAAATTTGATGCCATAAAACTAACCAATTATGAAATG
Organism: uncultured Chitinophaga sp.; assembly: GCA_964355045.1. Taxonomy (GTDB): domain Bacteria; phylum Bacteroidota; class Bacteroidia; order NS11-12g; family UBA9320; genus JABWCE01. Next base: position 19,616 of record CAYHCM010000055.1, read on the forward strand.
GACAGCCAATCTTGTAATCCATAATGATAAAAGACAAATTGCTATTAAATTTGAAAATAAGCCAGAATGGAATGAAAGGGTAAAAAAACTTGACGGAGTAAAATGGAGCCAAACTCATAAAGCATGGCTGGTGCCGGATAATGAAGAAAACAGGAAAAGGTTTGGGATTGGGAATGAAGGAATAAACAATGAGAAATTGGCCACGGGCAATGGGCAATTAGCAACTAATGCGAGTGAAAAGGCAGGAATAATAGATAGGGAAATTGATTTAAAACAAAAAAATAATTCATCGCTACCATTAACCTCCAATCCACTATTAGCAAATGTTTCAATCCATGTATCTGCTAAAAAAATAAAGATAAAACTTCCTAAAAATAATGTGGATACTCAATTTATACTTTCATTCAGATACAGCCGATGGGATGCAAAACAATATCATTGGATGATTCCAAATTATGATACAAATTTAGAATTGCTAAAAAATTATTTTAAAGATAGGATATCTGAATTGGCAATAACCGAGGAATCTGTGATTGAAAGCACTCAAATAATTAAGGCTAATAAAGATGAATTAATACTTATAAAAACCAACAACGGACGAATCAAATTAATTTTCAACTACAATCCTGTTCTTACCAAAGCAATAAAAAACTATCCATACCACACTTGGAATTATGAAAATAAATGGTGGACTATTCCTTATTCAGACCGTTTTTATAAGGAGATAGAAAATCTGGCCATAATCATTAATTTAAAAATAACGCATAAAGAAGAGGAAGCTGATAGCGTCAAAAAGCCTCGTACTTCGCGGTACGATTTTGAAAACTATAAAACCTGTCCGGAAGAATATATTTTAAAGCTAAGAGAGCTTAGATATAGCGAAAGCACAATTAAAACCTATAAAGTAGCTTTTGTAGAATTTATAAACTTTCATAATTCACTTGAAGCCGAAACAATAGAAGAACCGCAGATTATTGACTTTTTAAGGTATCTGGTATTGGAACGAAAAGTATCGACATCCTACCAAAATCAGGCAATCAACGCGGTTAAGTTTTATTATGAAAGGGTACTTAACCAACAAAGAAAAGTATATAACATTGATAGACCAAGGGATGAACAGAAATTACCTACCATACTGAACCTACAGGAAGTAAGCGACCTGTTAAAAGGTACCGAGAACCTAAAGCACAAGGCTATCCTTATGCTCGCCTATTCAGGCGGATTACGATTAGGCGAACTAACCCGGATTAAATTAAAAGATATTGATAGTACCCGGATGCAAATAAAAATAGTACAATCAAAAGGGAAGAAAGACCGCTACACCTTATTATCTGTGAAACTTTTGGATTTGCTAAGGAAATATTTTGTGGAATATAAACCCAAAGAATATTTGTTTGAAGGCCAAACGGGTGGAGAATACAGCAGACGAAGCATCCAGCTGATAATGCAAGATTCCGTAAAAAAAGCGGGAATAAAAAAAGATGTAACCGTACATAGTTTGCGCCACAGTTTTGCCACTCACTTATTAGAAAACGGCACCGACCATCGTTACATCCAATCATTATTAGGCCATGCCAGTAGTAAAACAACGGAGATTTATACGCATATTACAACCAAAGGCTTCGATAAAATAGTAAACCCAATGGATGAATTGGATTTATAGAAATAAACCTTATTTTTGTTTTGTCAAAAAAATATGCGAAACCTGAAAAAAAAATATGCGAAACTTGAGAATAATTCAAGATATAATGAAAACCCTTATTTGGTAAGGGATACACGGTGTATTACAGTTTCGTCTAAAGAAGAAATAAGCGAAACCGGTTTCGCTAACTGATGTTACCAGCAACTAAATATGTACCATTTTCGGCAATTAAGAATGTATCACTT
>CAYHCM010000056.1:0-21491 GCA_964355045.1 uncultured Chitinophaga sp.
AATTAACCTTTCCATAATTTTGGAACTTTAAAAACGTTTACTTATGTCTTTTCCTATCTTTGCCCAACTTTTGAAAAAACAATTTCTATTAATATTCCTTTCACCACTTATACTTACTATAGGCTGGCCACCACTTATTACAGGATTTTTACTTTTAATAGGGTTTGTGCCTTTACTTTTATTGGAAGAGGAAGCAAAAAATTGGGTTGGTTTAAAAATATATTTTTCATTATTACTCTGGAATATTGGTACTACGTGGTGGGTTTGGAATGCTTCACCCGAAGGATGCATTGCCATGCTATTGGCCAATTCGGGATTGATGTTGCTTCCTTTTATTTTTTACCGAAAGGTTAAAAAACACTTTGGGCTGGAAACAGGTTTGGTAGCATGGGTTATTAGTTGGGTAAGCATGGAATATTTACACCTCAATTGGGAAATTGCTTATCCCTGGCTCAATCTGGGCAATGGGTTGGCGGATATTCCTCAGGTAATTCAATGGTATGAATATACAGGAACATTGGGTGGAACGTTATGGATTTTAGTGGTGAATGCTTTGGCATTTAAACTTTTATTAAACAAAACCCATAGAAACCGTTGGATGACGGTATCGGTAGTTTTGGTGCCAATAATTATTTCTTATTTATTTTTATTAAAAAATTTCGATACACCTGAAAACAGAAAATATAACGTGGTGGTAGTTCAACCAAATATTGATCCTTACCATAAATTTGAAACGAACGATCACGAAGCAGAAGTAAATTATTTTATTAAAATGGCCGAAACCAAATTGGATTCTACTACCGAATTCCTATTATTTCCCGAAACCGGTCTTACCGAAAATTGTGAAGAAGCCTATATTAATCAATCTTTAACTTATACCGTTTTGAAGGGATGGCTTAAAAAATATCCCAATCTCACCTTAATTTCAGGAAGCAACACTTACCGCTTTTATGATTCCACAAATAAAACCATTACAGCTAGAAAACACTACTCAGGCAAATACTACGATATTTATAATTCGTCCATTGTTATGAACCAATCGGGGGTTATTGATATTTACCGAAAATCGAAATTAGTGCCCGGCGTTGAAAAAATGCCTTATACCAAGGTATTTAGTTTTCTCGAAAATTATGCCATTGACATGGGTGGAATTAGCGGCAGCCTTGGGGAAGATTCAATAGCCCGGGTTTTTTATTCAAAAAACAAAATTGGTGCTGCACCTCTTATTTGCTATGAATCTATTTTTGGCGAACATGCTTCTACATTTGTAAAAAACGGAGCTAATATAATTTTGGTTTTGACCAATGATGGCTGGTGGGGCAATACTCCCGGATACCGACATCATAAACTCTATGCAGGCTTGCGGGCCATTGAAAACAGGCGCGAAGTGGTACGATGTACAAATACAGGCATCAGTTGTATTATTGATAAAAAAGGAAATATAAAGGGTGAAACCCCCTGGTGGAAACCGATAACCATGACTTACACCATCCATCCATCCACCCAATTAACGTTTTATACACGCTATGGCGATTACTTAGGAAAAATTGCAGCGTGGTTGTTTAGTTTTGTATTAATTATGTCAATTGCCGGAAAAAGCATAAGTAGAAAAATTTTTTCTTAAATTTACCGTTCTATCAATCTATGACCAAGCGTTTAATTTTAATACTCATTATCGCCTTTGTTCCAACTATTATTTTGGCTCAAAAAACAAAATATAACGGAGTAGGCCGTTGGCGAACACACTTTCCCTATAAGGATATAAAACAAATACAGGAAGCCGGCGATTTTATTTATGCCTTGCCAGAAAAAGGGTTTTTTACCTTTCACCAGTTAAGCGGAGAATTAAATGTGTATTCAAAGGTGAATGGCTTTAGCGATATTGAAATTTCGATAATGCGATATATAGAACCTTTGAATAAAATGGTTTTTGTATATGCTACCGGAAACATTGATATTTTGGATTTAAAAACCAGCACCATTAGCAATTTGCCCGATATTTTGCGGAAAAGTATTTTTGGTGTAAAAGAATTTTACGATTTACAATATTTCAACGGGAAGGCATATTTAAGTACGAGTTTTGGTATCATTGTAATAGATATTAATAAACAGGAAATAAGTGATTCCTATCAATTTAAAGATATAATGGGAGCTGCAATTCCTGTTTACTCCGTTGCGCGTTTTAATAATTATTTATATGCCGGCACTAATAAAGGAGTATTGAGGGCATCCGTTGATTCCAATCTGAGCGATTTTCAATATTGGCGTAAAAACCAGTCAGGGTTCGAAAGCAAAATGTTGCGTGTGTTTGATAATAAACTTTACGCAGTAAACGATTCGATATATCAATCATACGATGGTTTTTCATGGCAAAATGTAAAAAGCAATGTCAAACGGAATGTGGTTAGTTTGGAACTTTCTCATAATAAATTAATAGAAACCCACTGGGGCGGATTTTTAATTTCAAAACCAGGAGGAATATTAGATAGCGTACGTGAAAACCAAGTTATGTATGGAATTGTAGATCGCTATAATTCTATATGGACTGGTGGTAAGGGGCTGGGGATGATTAGTATAAATTCGGCTGGAAAATATGGATTTATAGGCATCAATGGACCTAATGGGATAACATCACATAGTATAGCAAGCTGGCGCGATGAAATTTGGGTGACGAGTGGTGGTCCCGGATTTGTGTATGGCCCCACGTTTAATGGTAGCGGTTATTATCATTTTAAAGAAAACCTTTGGTATAACAGGCCTGATACTCCTCAACGATTTAGGGCAATGTATGATTTTACAGCGATAGCTATTAATAATAATACCGGCGAAGTATGGCTTGGAAGCCACGGAACCGGAATAGCCCAATTGAATAATGGAAAATTTACACAACGATTTGATACCGATAATAGCAGTCTTCAAAAACAGGCAGGATTATTTACACTCGTTCCCGGACTTGGGCTTGATAGTAAGGGCAATTTATGGGCGGCCAATTACGATGCCGATAGTTCGGTATCAGTTCGGTTTGCTAATGGGAAATGGAAACGGTTTAAACTGAGTACAAAGTACGTTGGTGAAATGGTGATTGACGAATTAGACCAAAAATGGATGGCTACACCTCGTTCGGGTAATGGACTTGTTGTTTTTAAAGAGGCGTCGAAAGGGGTTCCCCAAAGAGATCGTTTACTAACCAAAGGTAAAGGGGCGGGTGATTTGCCATCCGCACGGGTTAATGCACTTGTTATTGATAAAGATAATGAAATATGGATTGGAACTGATGAAGGTTTGGCTGTGTTTTTTAATCCTGCACGGGCATTTGATGTGGAAGAGGATGCCCAGCGGATAATAGTAGAGCAAAATGGGGTTGTTGGTTATTTACTTGGAAACGAAACCATAAACGATATGTGTATAGATGGCGCGAACCGAAAATGGGTAGCAACCAACAACGGTGCGTTTTTAGTAGAAAAAGACGGAACCAGCGTTTTGCTTCATTTTACAGTTGATAATTCACCATTGCCAAGTAATGTTATTAAATCAGTAGGTGTAAATGGAGTATCGGGTGAAGTTTTCTTTGGTACTCAAAGCGGCATCATATCCTATGGTGGCGATGCAACTGAAGCAGGCGATAAACATACAGGAGTAAAAATTTATCCCAACCCTGTACGTCAAAACTATGATGGAAATATAACTATTCAGGGATTGCCCGATTATGCCACAGTAAAAATTACGGATGTTTCAGGAAGAATTATTTATGAAACGTTATCAAACGGAGGAATAGCTACTTGGAACGGGAAAATGTTTAATGGCAACAGGCCTCAAACCGGCATCTATCTTATTTTTAGCTCAAACAAAGAAGATAAAGAAAGTTTAGTAAGCAAGCTGCTTTTTGTGAACTGATGCGTCGTATATTTATTTATACCAGTGTAGTTTTTATTATTCTTTGGGTTACTCTTTTTTTTGTTTTTCATTTTACAACATATAGTAATTTTACTGACCAAATTGTTCAGCTTTTAATTATTGAAGACAAGGAGACTATTTTTTTAACGGTATTCAGCCCAAATATATTTATAAAACTGAAATGGCTTTTTCTTTTACTCTCAGTTATTCAAATTTCAATATTGATTATTGGAATAAAAAAACCTAAAGTATTGCAAAAACTGAAAAAATGCATTTTTTCAATTACTGAATACCCGCTATGGATTTGGAATAGCTTTAATAAATTAAACCAAACTGAAAAAATAATATTTGGTTTATTCCTAACAACAATGATAATTCAACGATTGTGGCTAAGCAGTATCACCGGTGTAATATATGATGAGGCCTGGACTTACTTGGCCTTTACCTCAAAAAATCCGTTTGTGGCTTTTTGTTTTTATCCAACGTCCAATAATCATATTCTATTTTCTCATCTCACACAAATCACAAAATTTTTACCTTTTGATATACTTACCAATTTAAGATTGTCGGCCCTTATTCCAAATATTCTGGCGGTAATTACACTATTCTTTTGTTTAAGAAAATATTTTAAACCTATAACCACCTGGATTGGAATTACATTATTTTCATTTTCATTTCCCATGGTTTATTATGGCTTTGCAGCCCGCGGGTATTCATTAATTGTATTATTTTTCATCATTGGATTCTTTTCAGTACTTGCTATACTTCATAATAATGATGACAAAAAAGCCTGGTATAGGCTGATGATATCGTCAGTTTTAGGATTATATACTATACCGGTTTACTTATATCCGTTTATTAGTTTGTTTGGTTTTGTAATGGTTTTCTTTTTGTTTATAAAAAATAAAACAGCAATTATTAGAACCTTGCGCTATGGTATTTTAACGTGTATTTTAACATTTACTTTGTATGCACCTGTATTTGCAGTAAGCGGTATTGAATCGGTTACCAACAATAAATTTGTAGCCACCTTAGATATAAAGCAAGTAATGGGGGGTTTTATACAACACATTAACCAAACCTTGCGCTTTTTTACGGTCAGCAAAATTGGATATCTTTTTGGACTTGCCGGGATTGTGATTTTAGTAATGGTTTTTAAAAAATTTAAGTTTAAAGTTCCTGTTTATTTGGCAATTTTCACAATTTTAATAATTCCTTTATTTATTTTTATACATAAAGTTTTACCAGTTGAAAGAACATGGATATATCTATTGGTTCCTCTTATTTTTTTGGTAAGCATAATAATTAACAATTTTAAATGGCCTGTATTTTTTTGGGGTTTAAGTATAATTTATATACTTTTTATTCAAAGTAATTGGAATAAACAAATGCTTTGGTACGACCAAATTTGTGAAGAAGATTATATAGAGGGTAACTATTTTTCAAACTATTTTCATAATAAAAAAGCAACTATTGTTACGTCGAGCAGGATGAATACGTATTTAAAATTTAATAAACTTTTGAGAGATGAAGAATGGAACATCCAATCACAAAAATCAGATTCGGTAAATTATAACGGCTATTATATTCATTATAATGAAAAGGAAACACTTCCGCCAACAGGTTTAGTGAAAATTACTACATTTCGCAAGTATGAATTGTCTTTACTAAAATAAAACATGATTCAAAAAACCGAGGCAATTTGTATTAAAAATACACGCTATGGCGAATCATCTGTGATTTGTAAAATGTTTTCGGCTGAACATGGATTAAGTTCTTATTTAATACAGGGCCTTAATCGAAAATCAAGCCAAATGAGACCTTCACATATTTCGCCGGGCAATATAGTTGAATTGGTAATTTATCAAAAGCCACAAGCTTCTATTCAACGAATAAAAGAATTGAGAGTAATTGCCTCCTTGATTCAGGTACAAACCGATATGGCGAAAAATTTGGTTTTACAATTTATATTGGAAATTATTGCTAAAACCAATGAAGACCACTTGAAAGACGAAATAGTTTTTAATTTTTTAAAAGAAACTATCATAGAGCTTGAAACCACAGAACAATTTGGATATGTCCCGTTATTTTTTTTATGTAATTATTTAAAATTTTCAGGATGGTTTCCCAACCTTGAACTTTGGCAGGAAGGAAATGTCTTTAATATAAGGGAAGGAAAATTTGAACGTCCTAATCAATCTAAAATAGTAAATGATTTGCCGCCGGAACAAAGCAAACAGTTATTTAATATTTTACAATCACTTCAAAAAAATGAAAAACCAGGGATAAAAAAGAATTTATATAAAAAAGAACTTTTCAAAACCATGTTAACCTATTATGAAATTCATATTTTAAAAGGTAAAAAAATTAAATCTCCTGCTATTTTATCAGAAGTGTTGGCATAAAAAAAACGCCACCAAAATTATTTTCAGCGGCGTTGTTGCTTTAAAGGAATTTTCTATTGTGCTTTTTTAATTTCTACTTTTCGGTTTTTCTGATACCTTGAACCTGAATCTTCAGTAGTTTTATAATCTACTGAAATTCTATTTCTTTGAATCCCATAATAGTCATTTAAATAATCAACTACTGCATTAACACGGGTTCTTGATAATTGTTCGCCCGATTTTGCCCCAACTGAGCCATCAGGATATCCAATAGTTCGTATTTTTAAATCTGGGCATTCTTTCATTTTCATAGCTATTTCATGAAGAATTCCATAAAATTCAGGGTTAATTTTTGAACTCCCAGGTTCAAATACAACCGGCGGGAAAATAACATCATTGCAATCACAACATCCGACACCACCAGCAGTAAGGCCTGTAGGAGAACCGCTTGGCGTAACATGGATTCCCTTATTATTAACAACGGTATTGGCTGGTGAGCTTGGGTCTTCATCTCGATAATCTGGAATTCCATCATTGTCAATATCAATCATTATACCCCTGTTATCAATAGTAGCACCTTTATCAGAAAATGGTTCATCGTCATTTGCATCAATAATGCCATCCCCATCACTATCTATAGCCACACCGTTTCCATAAACCTTTATACCTTCCGGTGTATTTGGGTCCTGATCAAGAAAATCAGCAACACCATCACCATCTCCATCCTTACCCAAAGCAGAAGCAATAGCAGTTATAGAATCCATCTGTTCATATAAAGATTCAACCGGATTTAACCAGTCGTAGTGATTCTCATCATTTTCCTTTTTATTTTTTATTTTGAAAGATGCTTGAAAACTAAGAAGGGTATAAAAATCGGTAAATCTATTTCTCCAAACCGGGGCCGATAAAGCATCTAAATCATCGGTTCGGGTATAGTGCATTTTAAATTCTACCCCTAAATCCAATAATTTGCCAAAATTTCGTTTAACACCAACACCAAAGGGAACAGTAAAATTTTTACCTTTATAAGTCGTAAAATATCCATCTTTTCGCGTTGGATCACCTGCTACATCAGTCCACCTATCAGATTTTATATCCCAATCACCATGCGCATTACTCCAAACAATACCAATTCCTACCAACATAAAAATTTGATATTTACGTAAAGGTCTTAGGAATGAAATATTACCTAATGTGTATATTGTGGTAATATTAAAATCTTTAAAATTGTTTACAAAATTATAGGAATCCTCAGATGGGGCTTGATTTCCCGGGTCATTTACATTGATACCCCTACGGAAATTACCATTATATTGTTTACTCCCATTCCTGCTTATTTGTTGATAACCTCTGCCTCCCCTGAGTTGCCCCAAATTGGCGTTCATTTTTATGGCAAAACTCTGACCAAACGAATATTTAGCATGACCGCCAAACGACATCCCAAATTGAAGGTTATCTGCATCACCCTGTATCTCTGTAGGGCTGAGCTGAAAACCAACAGACCATCTTCGCGAAGGTTCAAATTTGGTGAAAAAACTACCAACTTGTGCCTGAACCACAATTGGAAAAACGAATAAACAAAATAGTAATAGTGCAATAAATAACTTTCTCATGAGCTAATAAATCCCTGCAAAAGAAGTATAATTTTTTTATTAAAAAAATTTTTTTGTGGATTAAATGTGAATAAATGTATTGTCATGTGATTCAACATCTTGTTTTTAAGCTGTTTAAATTTTATAATTCTTAATATTCACTACATTCCTACTGCTAATAGTTATTGACAAAAAGGGATATAAATTAATTTCTATCCCCTTTTGTCAGTTTTTTGAGAATAATCTTACTTTTTAGATTTAATGTCAATGCGTTGTTTTGAATACTTTCCTCCCATAGTTTCAGGTTTGGTCTGAACATTAAACTTGGTTCTTGATATACCGAAATTAGTTACAAGATATTCAATTACAAGATTAGTTTTTGAACGTGCACTTTGTTCAGAAGATTTATTCATTCCATAATATCCAACAATGTCAATTGAAACATCAGGACATTGCTGCAATTTCGTGCCTATTAAATATAAGGCAGAATAGGCTTCCGGTCTGAATTCATTATCTTCATCTACAAAAACTGAGGGTAAAGTTACATCATTACAATCACAACAAGCTCCGCCGGTTGAGACTGATTTTACTTCAACTTTACGCCCGGTCTTATCAACCAAACTGCCGGCAGGTGTTTCAACCTCTTCATCTCTGCAGTCTGGCACACCGTCTCCATCAGCATCATAAGCCACTCCCTTGCCATCCACTTTATTACAATTGGATAATACTTCATCATCTCTGTAATCGGGTACCCCATCCTGATCTGAATCAACTGCAACACCATTGCCATAAACCTGAGCACCCTTTGGGGTTCCGGGCTCTGTATCAAATTTATCGGCTACACCATCTCCATCGGAATCACTAACTTCTGTTGACTTGTCTTCTATCATTGTATTCGTTGGGCTTATCCAATCCATGTGCTGGGTATTATCTGTTTTACCTAACTTATAGGTAACATTAAAACCTATAGAGGAATATGAATCAAAGGTTCTATTTTTGAAAACAGTGAAACTATATGCATCTAACAAATCTTTCCGGGTATAATTAAATCTGTATTCCATTCCAAAATCTAATTTATCTGAAAGTTTCTTAGTTACCCCAACCCCTACAGGACCTTTTGCGTTTGTCCCTTTAAACGACAGGGTAGTATCTTTACTGTATAAATTTCCTGGATCATTTGGATCTTTCCATGATCCTTCTGAATTACTTCCCATTAAACCAAATCCGGCTAATATATAAAAATGTGATGGGCGTGGTTTTCTAACATAAGAAAGATTTCCTAAAATTAAATTAAAAGTGGCATCGAAATCCCAAAATGTATTTTTGAAGGCATAAGAATCTCCGCTATTTTTTTGATCCGGAGAATTTCCGAAAAGACTTAAGGAAATCTTATCTCTATCCCTGCTTCCCCTTAAAACTCCCATGTTACCTGAAACTTTTACACCTATAGCAGGTGAAACCGAATATTTGTAAAATAATCCACCAAAAAAACCCGGCTTGGTTTGATCGGCATCGCCATGAAATACTGTTGGACCGAGATTGATACCAATTGACGACCTTTTCACCGGTTGATAAGCATCATAATAAGTTGGTTGCTTTTGGGCAAAAGCGAAGGAGGTAATAAACAGAAGGGATAGGAAAGGAAATTTGTTCATAATTATAAAATTTATAGTATAAGTTAAATTAAATATTTTAAAAAAAATTCTAGAATTCGAAATTATTATAATTCAATCAAATCATTGTTATACTTTATAATAAAATTTTTATATAATTATTAACATATCTACTAAATAATGGTCACCATTAAGATCGCTTCAAAAGCTGTTTTTTTTATTTTTTTATTATTTAATACACCAGGATAACTGATTACAAATTCATTACGTTCTTGTTTGATATCAAAATATTTTGCTTTAATTTTAAAAATTTTATTCAGAACAGGGTTTTCTTGCATCAACCTGATTTGCTCATCAACGAGTTGTACTGATAAGCCGGAGAATTTTTTTTGAATTTCCTTTATTTCTTTGAAAACCATTGAATTTTTTATTCCTTGTTTTTCAAGTTCTATCTTCAATTCTTTCATATTTGAACTTATTACTTTGATAAGATTGGTTAAGTTATTCGATTTGTCATTTGGTGTTCCATCTAAATGAGTTGTCAATTCTTTGTCCTCCATTAACAAGTGACTCCAATGTAATCTTGCTTTACATATTATGTTATAATTTTTTTTTGAAATTATTAAACCTGAGTCTCTTTGTAATAAAGCGGGTAATTGAAGTCCTGCATTTTTGAAAACTTCCTGCAAGGGCAACCAATACTCAACTTCAGCACTGCCACCTATATAAAGTATATTGGGTAAAACGGTTTCCTGATAAAGTGGTCGGCTAATTACATTAGGGCTTAATTTATTGCTGTTTTGTAAAATATGATATAATTCTAATTCCTCATCTGAATCATCTTTTACAATTTTTGAATTCTTAATTTTTAATTTTATTCGCTTGTCTCCTTCTAACCAAAAATAATTGATCTCCTGTGCATTTACTCTAGAATCATAACCAGATTTCTTTAAAATTTTATTTTGTTGATTATAGAAATGGAATAAAACTTTATTCTCAATTTCTTCAGCCGCCACTCTTATAAAACTTTGTTTCAAAATTTTGTCATCTGGGTCAATAATTATTAAACCCTCTTTTCCAAAAATTTCATGCAATAAGCTTCTGGTGGCTTCTGCCAAAGTTTTATTATTTGTATAATGTTTCTTGAAAAGTGAAAAAAGCATATTATTCTCTTCGGTTTTATCGGCTCTTTCCTCAATTTTATCAATTAATTCAGGAAGCCCTTTACACAAAATTCTTCCAACAGCACCTCCTGCTTTAGGCTCCCATTTATATGTTTCTCCATATAGTTTAACATAATTTATTTCTTCTAAATCATGGTCTTCGGTGGCCATCCAAAAAACAGGAACTGCCTTATATCCGTTTTTTTGAGAATTAAAATTACTTGAATGCCTTAGTAATGATTGAATTTTATAAATAAAAAACAATGGCCCTAAAAGGATGTGAATTTGTTGACCTGTTGTAAAACTAAAGGTATTATCTTCTTTTAATGATTGAATATTTTGATAAACCGGTGAATTTTCATTTAACTCAACCCCATCCTTTTTATATTGTTCAAAAAGAACATTTGCAAGAATTAATCTTTTTTCGCTATTGAATTCCTTCGTTTTGGCTTTTTCAAGCAATCCGTTATAATCCTTAACAAGAGGGTTGTTTATCCCAATATTTTTACCGAGCAAATAATCTTTAGCCAACTTACTAACATAAGGTGTTTCGGTAATTGGTATAAAATTATTTTCAGTCATTAATTATCGTCCCGTATAGGTCAAAATCTTCGGCACTTGTAATTTTTACATTGGCAAAATCACCAATCCGTGCAAAGTTATCTTTTTTTAAAACCAATACTTCATTATCTACTTCCGGCGAATCAGATTCCGATCGTCCTACAAAATAATTTCCATCTACCCTATCGAAAAGTACTTTAAAAGTTTTGCCAATTTTTTCCTGATTTTTTCTAAAAGAAATTTCCTGCTGCAAATTCATCAATTCATCAGCCCGTTCTTCTTTAATATCTGAAGGTATATCATCGGCCAATGAAAAAGCATGCGTATTATCTTCATGCGAATAAGTGAATACACCAAGCCGGTCAAATTCATAAGATTCAACAAATTTCATTAATTCTTCAAAATCAGCTTGAGTTTCTCCGGGGTGTCCGAGTAACATCGTAGTTCGTAGTGATATTCCGGGGACTTTTTGTTTAATGGTATCCAATAATTCAAAAGTTCGGCGTTTGGTAATTCCACGTCGCATAGTTTTTAACATATTATCGGAGATATGTTGCAATGGAATATCTAAATAATTACAAATATTTTCCCGTTGGGCCATTACCTCCAAAGCATCTAATGGAAATTGAGAAGGATATGCATAGTGTAAGCGTATCCATTCTATTCCTTCCACGTCGGCTAAATGATTTAATAAGTCGGCCAATTTACGTTCGCCATATAAATCCAACCCATAATAAGTTGAGTCTTGAGCAATCAATAAAAGTTCTTTTACACCTGAACGTGCTAACCCTTTCGCTTCTTTTACCAAATCTTCTATTGATTTTGAGACATGTTGCCCCCTCATCAATGGAATAGCACAAAATGAACACGGGCGGTTGCAGCCTTCCGAAATTTTGAAATAGGCATAATGCGATGGCGTGGTTGTAATCCGTTCACCAACCAATTCATGTTTATAATCGGCCCCTAAAGTTTTTAGTAATCCGGGCAATTCAAGAGTTCCAAACCATGAGTCAACCTGAGGTATTTCCAAAGCCAAATCGTCTTTATATCGGTGCGAAAGGCATCCGGTTACATATAGTTTTTCAATATTCCCCTTTTCCTTTTCTTCTACATATTGCAGTATAGTATCAATACTTTCCTGCTTGGCAGTTTCAATAAAACCACAGGTATTAATTACAATTATATTGGCATCATCTTTTGCAGATTCATGGTGGGCATCCATATTATTTCCCTTCAACTGACTTAATAAAACCTCCGAATCAACAAGGTTTTTGGAACACCCAAGAGTAATAATATTTATTTTATTTTTAACACGTGTTTTCGTTTTCATAATTTATCCAAAAATTGACTCTACATAGGTATCCGGATCAAAAACCTGCAAGTCGGTAATTTTTTCTCCAACACCTATATATTTTACCGGAATTTTAAATTGATCCGAAATCCCGATTACCACGCCTCCTTTGGCAGTTCCATCCAATTTTGTTATTGCCAAGGCATTTACTTCAGTGGCTGTTGTAAATTGTTTGGCCTGTTCAAAGGCGTTTTGCCCAGTAGTACCATCCAATACCAAAAGTATTTCATGGGGTAAATCTTCCCTCACCTTTTGCATCACTCTTTTTATTTTGGATAGCTCATTCATTAAATTAACTTTATTGTGCAATCGGCCTGCGGTGTCTATTATTACTACATCGGCCTGATTGTCGTAGCCATATTTAACAGCCTCGTAAGCCACTGCAGCCGGGTCTGAATTCATGCCTTTCGATATAAATTCAACACCCGATCGTTCGCTCCAAATTTTTAACTGATCAACAGCCGCTGCTCGAAACGTATCTCCGGCGCCTAATACTACTTTCAATCCTTCGTTTTTAAATTTATTGGCCAATTTACCAATGGTTGTTGTTTTGCCAACTCCATTTACGCCAACCACCATTATCACATAAGGCTTTTCGCTGTTTCCAATTTTCAATTTATCATTATGTGATTGAAGCAGATTACTTATTTCTTCTTTTAAAATCCGGTTCAAATCATCTACCCCTGTATATTTTTCCTTTGCCACACGGTTTTCAAATTGTTTAATAATTTTTAGAGTAGTTTCAATCCCAACATCGGCTGATACCAGAGTTTCCTCCAAATCATCCAAAAAATCATCATCAATTTTTGTTCTTCCAAAAAATGTAGATGAAAGTTTTGATAAAAAACTTATTTTGGTTTTTTCAAGACCTTTATTTAAACTTTCCTTTTCCTCTTCGGTTTTATTTCGTTTAAAAAAATCAAAAATGCCCATGATTGTTTACGATTTTAAATTTCAATTTTTACTTTAACCTTTACCATTTCTACTTTAACCTTTCAACTTTACCCTTTAACCTTTTATAAAAATAAAAGGCTTTCCGCAATTATTCGGAAAGCCTTTTAAAAAAATCATTTTTTTTATTCCTATTTAAAAGTTTCTTTCACCATTTCTGATGTCATCATTTCTTCTCTAAAGGTATAGGCTCCTGTTTTGGGGCTTTTAATGGCTCTAATTACTTTAGCCCAATCTTTGCCTCCCGCGGTTTTCATTGTTGCAACAACTTTCTTTGCCATGGTTATTTAATTTCTTTATGAACTGTTTTACGTTTTAAAATAGGATTGAATTTTTTTAATTCCAATCGCTCTGTGGTATTCTTTTTATTTTTAGTAGTTATATAACGCGATGTTCCGGGCATACCGGTAGTTTTATGCTCGGTGCATTCCATTATTACCTGTACTCTGTTTCCTTTCTTTGCCATTTTCTATTTACGATTTTAGATTTACGATTTACGATTCCAACAGAATCATTTATATTTTTCCTTTGGTAAATAAATTATTTAAACAGGCAGAAATCCCTTTTTTATTAATGGTTCTTAATGCACTTGTAGAAACTTTCAACGTTATCCACTCACCTTCTTCCGGTATGAAGAATCTTTTTACATGCAAGTTTGGGTAAAACCTGCGCTTAGTTTTCGCATTCGAAAACGAAACGTTGTTTCCCGACATTGCTTTTTTTCCTGTTAAATCACAAACCCTTGACATTTCTCGTTATTTTTTTGGGACTGCAAAAGTGGTCATTTTTATTAAAAATACCAAAGGGTTTTTTAAAATTTTTTTAGGCCGCTTAATTCACATCTTTATTAGAGTTATTAAACCATTTCGATTCGTTTATTAATTCGAGTTCATCTGATGCAATTGCTTTTTCAAACTCTATCCAACATCGTTTCATCTCTTTTTTTATTTCCTTGCTTTCAGCACGTGCCTTATTAATATAGTGATTCAACTCTTCTTTATCTTTATCCAAATTTTCTTTTAATTCCTGAAGTTGCAATAAGGCATTGATGATTACATCATCTGTTTTTATCAGCCCAAGTTTAATCAGTTCATCAATCTTTTTCTTCCCCTCAGGGTTTAAAATTCTAATTTGCCATGTTTCTTCTTTGAATTTTTTGGTCATAAAATTTTTTCAAAAATAATTTATTTAATATTTTTCCCCTTACCCCCTATAGGCAAACTTACATAAAACGTACTTCCTTTCCCCTTCTGCGAAGTAAACCAAATTTTACCCTCACTGTTTTCAATAATCTTTTTAGAAATGGCAAGACCCAATCCCATTCCTGAGTTTTTGGTACTAAAACTCGGTACAAATATTTTTGCCTTTACATCATCGCTCATTCCTTCTCCATTGTCTTTTATGGTAATTAAAACTTCCTGTTTTTGCACCGAATAATTTATCGTTATAATCCCTTCCTTTTCAATTGGGATGCTTTGAATGGCGTTTTTAAAAATATTGTTAAACACACGCCCTATCTGCTCGGGATCGGTATAGATAATGGTTGGTTCAGGATTTTTTTCATAAATAAATTCTACATTTTCTGATTGCTCAAACAAGTGAATGGTTGAAAGCAGGATTTCATCAATACGGCAATTGGCAAATTGGTCGGTAGGCATTTTTGCAAAAGATGAAAATTCTGTAGCCAATCGGCTTAAGCTGTCAATTTGCTCAATCAATATTTCGGTAACGCGTTTAAAGGTAGCATCCAATTTATGAGGGTCATTTTTCCAGGCCCTTTGTAAATGTTGGATATTGAGTTTCATCGGAGTTAGCGGATTTTTAATTTCATGGGCTACTTGTCGCGCCATTTCTTTCCAGGCCCCTTCCCTTTCTGATTCGGTAAGTTTATGGGCGCTTTCTTCCAGCTCCAATACCATTTTATTATATTGTTTTACCAACTGCCCAATTTCATCTTCACGCTTCCATTCTATAATTTCATTTTTTGAGGAAATACTGGTTTGAGAAAGTTTTTCGCGTATTAATTGAAGAGGTAAGGTAATGCGTTGCCCGATGAAATAGGCGATAATAATAGCAATTAATAAAAGTAGAAAATAAATATTAATAAGCGAAACCAAAAAAGACGAAATCTCTTTATCAATCTCCGACTTTTCAGTAAAATAGGGTAAATTGAGGTAGGCCTTAATTACATTTTCATCATCAAATAATGGAACATACCCCGATAAATATTCAAAATCAGTTACCTTTTCGGTTTGCAAAAGTTGTGAAGCATTTTCACTTCGTAATTTAAAAAATGCTTCGGGATGCATTACCGGGGCTAATAGAAATTCGGAATAAATGCCCGGCTGTGTGGAGGCCAAAAGCAAACCTGAACGATCAAAAATATTTAAATCAATACGATTGGCATCGCTCAACTGATTTACCAAAGCCCGTAAACGGTCATCACTTTTTAGTTTTCGGGGTAAATCGGGTTCGTTTTCAAGTTGATTTAAAATTTCTTTAAGTTTTAAAAATAACTGATCCTGCTGCCGTTCATTATAATTATAGCGCACATATTGAATGGTAAAAAATACAGAAACCACCAACCCGAAAAACACCAATCCAACCATGCTTACCTGAATTCGGGTGCTTAGTAACTGCTGACGAGGATTAAAAAGCGGAACGATTCTACTTAAATAATCTAATAGCGGCGTGTTGTTTCGGTGTTTGCTTGTAAATTTTTGCCAACCAAACCGGGCTATATAAATAGAGGTCCAAACCAAAGCAAACACTACGCCCAGAGTTGTAAAAAAAATAAACATGAATGAAAACAAAGCAAACGATTTTACCAGATAATCCTGTCTTTTGCTAATGATAACTGTTACATCAGGTTGTGGCGAATTGATAAAATGCCGGTAACCGCTTAATGAAAAAAATTTATTTTCATTTTTATTCAAACCTTCGGGAGGTATGGCCAGGCGATAGGGATAATCTCCTTTTTGGCTAACCAATTTGGCTCCCTGATAAATGGCATACGAATAATCCTTAAAATCAAAAACACTTTGTTGTTTTTTATCGTCAAAAATATCGGGGTACGAATGTGAGCTTTGAATAATTTTAGGCTGCAAAAGCAAAAAAACCGTTCCGAAATTTCCTTCCAGATTGCAGGTTTCAAATTTGGCTATATAACCCCTAACTCCTGAATTGTTTTTTATTTGGTAAAAATGATTGCTGATTGTAGGAAACGATTGAAAGGCATAAATACGGTCGAGCAATTTAAATGTAAAGCGGGTATCAAGGTTTATGGATTTTCCGGTACTGTCAAAACTCAAAATCATTAATTCAAACTTATCTAAATACCCAGAAAAGAAAAGATTTTTAATTCTTTTTTCGTACTCATCCTGCAATTTAAAAAACTCCTGAAAATCCTGAGGGGTAATAAATTCCTTGATAAGTTCCTGTTCCATACCGGCAAATTTGCTTTCGGCTTCCAAATCCTGATTTGAAACAATTTTATTTACAAAAACATTTAAATATTCTTCCTCGTGTTTTTTGTTTTGATAATTGATAATAAATGCCGAAAACCCTGAAATAACAAGCAGTACCAGAATATTTAAATAAAAGTCCTTAATCGAAGGTTTAAATACAAACCACGCCAAAACCACCGAACACAATGCCAGAGTAGTAATAATAGATATAGGTGCCAAGTGGCCGTTGAAAGTTTGGAAAAGTGCATAAAAAATAAATGAAACGGCAATACTAATGGCACGGTGGTTTCTGCTTAAACTGCCGAAACCGGTTTTTTTAATAAAAAAGCTAAACATATAAAATAACCCTCCCATTAGGATTCCAATAATGGTCATTCCTAAAAAAGAATAAATATTTACTTTGGGCAGTTCGGCAAAATGAAACGAAATATTAGAGTCAACTACCAAACTTTTAATAATAGAAAACACCATATCGGTGATAAATGTAAAACTACTGCAAAGCAGAATGGCTTTTATCAATGTATAGTGTGAGCCGGGGATGTATAAAAAAAGGTTTTTAATTTTTGTGAAACAATAAAAAATAACCAATATGCAAAGGGTATGTAAAATTAAATCGCCCAAGGATGGAAGTAAAAACGAGGAGGCATATATTTCGGGATTAAAGAGGTTGATATTTTGTAAGGATTGTAAAATGAATCGGTCATAGAGCAATACTCTTATTAGGAGTGTAAAAAATGTAATTATGAAAAAATTCTGTCGTGATAACCCGTTATAACAACTGAGTTCAATAAATTTATAGATTAATAAAATCAGGAGAACTAAAATTAATATTCCGGCCAAAACCCATGTTTCACTTATTCCTTCTACATCAATAAGATTGAAATAACCCATATTTTCACCATTGGCCCATTGCATTAAAAAACCCCGATGGACTGAACTGATATCATAAACATATCCTCCACCGCTATGAAATGGATGGCCATGAGGCAGCAAAGTATTGTCGGTAAAATCGCCGGCATTGTATAACAAAAAACATTGAAATGAACCCAATTGTCTTTTACAAACCAAAAACGATTGTTGGCCTAAATTTACAATACCAATAGAATCGCGAAGATTTGTGATGACCGAATCAATAATAGCCTGATTAGAGTTCCAAAAGAAAAGGCTGTCATTTTTAGTACAAACCAAATAGAAATTTTGTTTTTTAATTGCGTTTAACGCTTGGCCGTCAAGGTCGCGTTGTTCAATGGCCGCAAGTAACCCTGTATCATTAAAAAGTTTAATTGCTTGTGTTTTTTTTACAATGAGGTGGTTTTGCAATTCAGTCCCCATGCGAAATTCTTCGCGTTTTATATAATTATCATCAGTGGTTTTATCAGTAAATAAAAGCCCTGCAACCAGCAATAACGCTATGCTAAGAAATAAGTATGGATTTTTTATTAATCTTTTAATAATAGGAATTGGTTAATAAATAGGTATTGATGTAATCATTCACGGCTGTTTCTAAGGGAGTAAAAGGTTTATCATATCCTGCATCTATAAGTTTTTGCATTTTGGCTTCGGTGTAATATTGGTATTTTTCGCGAATATCCTCAGGAATATCAATGTATTCAATATTTACTGGTTTGTTCAATGCATTAAATATCGCTTTTGCCAAATCGTTCCAATTTCGGGCATGGCCGGTACCAAGGTTATAGATGGCACTTGAAGGTTTTTTATTAAATAAAAAAAGCATCACATTCAATACATCCTTTACATAAATAAAATCACGTACCTGTTCACCATCTTTATATTCCGCAATATGGCTTCTGAATAATTTTATAAAACCGTTTTCCCTTATTTGATTGGTACCATGCATTACCACGGAGGCCATTCTACCTTTGTGGTATTCGTTAGGGCCAAAAACATTAAAAAATTTTAAACCTGCCCAAAAGGGTGGAGTTTCAGATTGCTTTACAGCCCATAAATCAAAATCGTGCTTGCTTTGCCCGTAAGGATTTAAAGGTTTCAGATTTTGTAAAAGTTCATGGTTATCATCAAAGCCCGATTGGCCCAAACCATAGGTAGCGGCTGATGACGCGTATATTATTGGTACTTCATTTTCGGTGCAATAATTCCAAAGTTTGGTAGTGTATTCGGTATTTAATTTAAAAAGTAACTCTTTGTCAAACTCGGTGGTATCAGTACGTGCACCTATATGAAAAATAAAATCAGGCTTTCCCCAAATACCAGGGTTTTGGATAAATTCAAATCGGTCAATCCGTTTGTAAATATCTTTATTTTCCAGATTTTTATTTTTTTCGAAATGCTTAAAATCATCCACAGCCAGTACCGGGCCTAAGCCTTCGTCATTTAATTTTCTTACAAGGCAACTTCCTATAAATCCGGCGGCACCGGTTACTACTATCATTTGAGTGCAAAATAACGCTTTTTGGATTTATGAATTTCCTTTTGGAAAGGATTATTTGAATATTAAATTCTGTTCAAATTTATTAATTCAAATTTTATTGCTCTTGACCCGGAGTTATAAAACCTATTCTTTTTCTTGGCTCTTGAGGAGGATTTAGGAGTTGCTTCAAGACATTAAAAATATGTTGTATTTCTTCGCTGTTTTGAACAACTTGTTTTTCTATCTGTTCAAATTTTAATAAAATATCTTTATGTATAAGAAGCATTTCGCGGATTTTTACAAATATTTCAATAATTCGAATACTCATTTTAATGGCTTGTTCGCTTTTTAAAACATTGCTAACATCAATACACCGTGCTCAGTAAAGGCATATGGTAAAGTACCGCCTAAATGTTGTTATGAAGGTATCGCATTTTGCGATACCTTAAGTTCAGCATCATTTTCAAAAAAAATGTAAATTATTAAAAAAATAGTAATTTTACGACATGGGTAAGCGGGAAAAGCTTTTGCAAAAAATACTTACCGGTAGGTCTGATAATTCTATTAGATTTGATGACCTTTGTAGTTTATTAAACCAATTAGGTTTTGAATTACGGATAAAAGGGAGTCACCATATTTTTTATAAAAATAATATTGATGAAATTCTTAATCTTCAAGCAAAAAACGGTTATTCAAAACCATATCAGGTAAAACAAGTAAGAGAAATTATTTTAACTTATAAATTAGAAATACCAAAAAAGAATGAAGCATAAATATGAAATAATAATATACTGGAGCGATACAGACCAATCTTATATAGCTGAAGTTCCTGAGTTGGCAGGCTGTAAATCGGATGGGTTAACATATCAGGAAGCTATTGCCAACATAGAAATAATAATAGACGAATGGATAGAAACAGCTAAAATCTCAGGTCGTTTTATACCCATTCCAAAAGGAAAATTGATGTTTGCTTAAATCAAAATGAACAATTTAAAATGAAGCTGATACATTTTCTTACTTTAATAATACTCACATCTTTATTAAGTTGTAAAGAAGAACGAAAGTTTCCGGAAGTAAAAAACTTATCAGAATACAAGCAATCTGAATTTCTGCCAACCCTGGAGCATAAACTTCCTGAAAATAAAAATTCCATTTATTGTGTAACCCTGCTCTATGCCTGGGATGAAATAAGGAAAATTATTAATTCTCCACTTCACATTGATGATTCATTAAATGATTTAACCTTGTTGAATAATTCAAAATCGTATGCGGGAGTTTTAAAACAGGATGAATATTCGGCTTCAGGCGAAGTGAATGGAGATTTAATAACTGCGCGGGCAGAATTTAAAAAATCTTTGCCTTTTGAAATAAAACTTAGCCGTTTTACCAATGAATTACTTTTTGACAAAATCAAGGTGGCTTCTTTTGGTATTTTTGGAATGGAAGAAGAAAATACAAAAACTATCGAAATCCTTTATTACCACGACGACAATAATTTTATCATAAAACTTTTGCCCAAAGATAAGGAACACGAGATAATATTAAATAAATCAGAAACAAAATTTAAGACTATGGCTGAAATGATAGCCGATATTCAGAAAAAAATAAAAATTGGAAAAGCCGAAAAACAAAATGAAAAGTTGGGTTGGAAATATTATTTAGCCAATAATGATCAGGTGGTAATTCCGAAGTTTACGTTTAATATTGAGACAAACTATTCAACATTGGAAGGAAATAAATTTCACTCTGATTCAATAGAATTTATTATAGAAACTGCCTGGCAACGAACAGCGTTTATATTAGATGAAAGTGGTGCTGAGATTGAAAGTGAATCTGTTATCATAGCTGATGCAACGTCAATTGAAGAAGAAATAAATCCTCAACCCAAGATTATGAAATTTGATAAACCTTTCTTTTTAATGTTAAAAAGAACAGACAGCATACAGCCGTATTTTGGCCTGTGGTTAACGAATACCGAGTTAATGACGAAAGAATAAATTCTTTTATTTCCTGCTCTTTCCCAATTCAGTTGTAATTTTGCCGACTAAGTATGAACACTAACAAGGGCCTCGTATATGTTACCCGCAAATTGCATTTTAATGCGGCTCATAAATTATATAACCCCA
>CAYHCM010000057.1:0-4406 GCA_964355045.1 uncultured Chitinophaga sp.
GAACTTACCAATTGGGTAGTGGACAGCGACAAGGTACTCGTATTTTAAATAACTTGAATTTTGATGTCAATTTATCAATAGGATTATGGTTTTAATTCTTATTTTCGACGACTTATAAAAATCGCCAAAATGGATAATTTTATGTTTGCCTTTATTCTGCTTCTTGTTTCAACATTTATTGCAAGGGCTACTAGTACCAAAGCCACCAACAAACTTGATCAGGATAAAAAGGCTGAATTGTTAGATTTATTTTCCAGAAATGGAATTTATTCATTCGGCATTTTGATTGTCATTGTCATTTTATATTTCGGCAATCTTAAATTCGCAATTATTGAGGCTCGCCTGTCAACTATAATTTTCTATATTTTGCTGTTGGCTTTTATCAGCATTTCAAGTTATTTGTCGTATCAAAAACTGAAAATAAATAATTTTCCTAAAAGCTATATACAATCGTATTTATTGGCCATGTGTATCCGATTTGCTGGTTTAATTTTATTTATTGCTTTAATTAAGGTTTGAACAATTTATAACTTAACGGCAGGAAGAGTGTTTTTCGCCAAATCGAAACAGACAACATTTATACTCAAATTTAAAAGCCACTGATTCACAGATTAAGAATTTGTCCAGATTAAATCAGATAGAAAAAATAGTTCCTATTTTTTTTCAAAAGGACAAATTTTAATTTGTCAATCTGATTTAATCCATTTGATAATTGTTTAATCTGTGAATCTGTGGCATAATCAAGTTAGATTTTAATTAATGGGTTATAGTCTCTTAATTCTTTTAAATAAAAGTTGATTGTAATAAATTAAAAAATCTTAATTTTCGCCAAAATTAACGTATGGCAAGTTTTTTCAAAAAAGCATTGGGAGTATTTGTTGAATTTGATGATGAACAGGATAAAATTTCTCCGGCATCTCCCGGTCAATTACCAATAATACCAACTGAAGTTTCCCGCAATCCTGAAAACCATGCGGAGGCTGAGAAGTTTGAAAAATATTTCGATAAACTTTTTGATCAGGCCAACCTTCCGGGGCCCGATTATTTTGAATTTTATAAAATGATGGATACGCTTGAGGTGCATATCCATGATGAAAAAGCACGGCTTGCAGCTACGTTTGCATCGTTAAGTATTCAGGGTTTAACCAAGCAAAATCTTCTTGATACGGCTAACAAATACAAAGCTATTATTGAAAAAGATAAAGCAGATTTTGAGGCAGCTTTAAAAGAAAAATTAAAATCGGAAGTTGGCCAAAGGCAAAAAGCGCTTCAGGATTTGGATAAAAAAATTCTGGCTAATTCAGAGCAAATTCAAAAACTAACCAAAGAAATTACTGAATCGCAAATACAAATTGGTAAACTAAAGACAGAAGTGATGGAAGAAGAAAATAAATTGACCAAAAATAACAATGGCTATCAGGTAGCAAGCCTGGCCATTATTACCAAAATAACCAACGATATTCAAAAAATTCAATCAACCTTATAAAAAAACATGGAAACACAAATTTTCCCTAATTCAACACAGCAATTAAAATCGTATTGGAACCGGCCGGGCGGCAAATTCGGAATCGTTATAGGTTTAGGATTATTGGCCATCATAGGCTATTATGTAGTTCCCATTTTAACCACCATCGTTTGGAATACCCTTAATTTTGGTATTGCCCTCACGTGTTTGGCCATTTTTTTATATGCCGTTACACATCGGTCTTTCAGGCTTAGTTTATTTTATTTTTATGAAATATTAATGAAAAAATTGGTAGGTATTGTAATCGAGCTTGACCCGTTTATAATAGCCGAAGATTATTTAAACGATATGGAAGAGCAAAGGGAAAAATTGTATAAGCAATCATCAGAAGTAGATGGCCAAAAGGAAAAAATAAGTTTGAAGATAAAAGAGAAAAAAGACGAAATAGGTAAATTAATGACCAAAGCTCAGGTCGCTAAAGATAAAAATATGTTGCCCGAATTAGGAAATGCTACCCGACAAATTGGACGCCTTAACGAGTACGTAGCACAACTAACACCTATATATGATAACCTGTTTAGGATTGGAGATTATTTAACAAAAATTCATAAGAACAGCGCCTACCTTATTGAAGATGCTAAAAACGAACTGGAATTAAAAAAAGATTTGTATAAATCGGTTACCTATGGAAATCAGGCTTTAAGTTCGGCATTAAAAATATTTAAAGGTGACCCCGAAAAAAAATTATTGGTAGAACAATCCATGGAATTTTTGAAAGAAGACATTGCCGAAAAATTAGCCAATATGAAAAAAGCCATCAGTTATTCAGCCGATTTTATGCAATCTATTGATTTAGATAATGCTACCTATGAGCAGGAAGGATTGCGATTATTGGAAAGTGTAAACCCTGACAGTGCTTATAAACTGAATGCTTCAGATACACAGATAAGCACGCCGGTGGCCAATAATTATAATGATCTTTTGAAATAAAAGAAAACACGGAGACACAGAGAACACTAAGAAACACAGAGATATTTACCCAAATAAATAAAAGAAAATTAATGAACACAGAGATAAAATTGAGTTCCTCACTTTTATCTACGGAATCATTTAAAGGAAATTAAAAAAACAAGAAACTTAACCATAACTAAAAATAAAAAACATGTCAGTAAAAGTTAAAACATCCGGAAAAGTATTAATAATAGCCTTAATGATAGGTTCAATTTTTTGTGCCAAGGTTTTCTGGTGGGACAAACGACCTCAGCAAGCAAAGGCATCTATGGAAATTGGCCATTTGGCATTGCCCGATGCTCCTGAAGCTTCATTAAAAGGGAATGCCCTTTTATTAACCCTTCCAAGTGCTGAAGAATCGGTAAATGGAGGTACAAAAATTACCTGGGAAGTGATGGCTTGGAATGCACAATTTCCTTTGATGTATGCCAATGGCGGAGCTTTAACAACCAAAAACTCTTTGCTTGATAAAGCTAAGCTACAGGTAAGCATTATCCGTCAGGACGATTGCAATAAATCCATTGCCGACATTGTAAAATTTGCACAAGATTATAAAAACAATCCGGAAACTCCGGGCGTTTTCGCTTCGTATATGGGTGATGGAATGCCTGCATTTTTTGCAGCATTAACCAAAGAGTTAGAACCTCTGGGACCCGAATATCAGCCGATAGCTTTTTATGCCATGGGCAAATCGTTTGGAGAAGATAAAGTAATGGGCCCACCTGAATGGAAAAAAAATCCGAAAGCTGCGTTAGGAAAAACATGTGCTTGCTATTTGCGCGATGGTGATATGAATATTTTATTAAAATGGGCCGGTGATAATGGCTTAAAGGTAAATCCTGACGAAACAACGTATGACAAAGACGCAATAAATTTAATAGCTGCCAACGATTTTTTAGACGCTTGTAACAAATATATTACCGATTATAAGGAAACCCGAAAAGTAGTAAAAGATGGCAAAAAATTAAATGAAACCGTAACGGTAGGTGTGGATGCTGTGGCCACCTGGACACCGGGAGATGTGAATATTGCGAAGCAAAAAGGCGGATTGGTAAGTATAGCTTCCACTAAAGAATACTCATCACAAATGCCCAATATTACTATTACCATCAAAAAGTTTGCTTATGACCACCGCACGGATATTGAAAATTTAATAATGGCATTGGCGCAAGCCGGCGATCAGGTAAGGTCATTTAATGAGGCTAAGAAATTTGCTGCCGATGTGTCTGCCAAAGTATATAATGAACAAACCGGAGATTATTGGCTTACATATTACAACGGGCAAACTGAAAAAGATATACAAGGATTAAGCATTCCATTAGGCGGTTCAATGGCATTTAACTTACAAGATGCCGCCAATACCTTTGGAATGGGCAAAGATGCGGTAGACCGATATAAAATAGTTTATACAACCTTTGGCGATATACTTTCAAAAATGTATCCCGAGTTAATGGCTACGTATCCTGCTTATCAAAAAGTGGTGGACAAATCATTTTTGCAATCGGTTATAGCCAACCACCCCGAACTTATGACAGGAGAAGCTCTTAAAACCACCTATTCAAAAGAAATAACAAGTGAAATTTCATCTAAATCCTACCAAATTCAATTTGAAACCGGAAGCTCTGTTATTAAACCTGAATCATACACCCAATTGGATGAAATATTAAAAAGTTCTATAGTAGCTGAAGGCTTGAAAGTTGGCGTTTACGGTCATACAGATAATGTTGGAAATGCGGATGCTAATCAAAAACTATCTATGGAAAGAGCAAACGCGGTGAAAAGTTATTTAATAAGCAAAGGATTGGCCACTAACCGAATTGAAGCAAAAGGTTTTGGACAAACCCAACCTATTGCTGATAATAACTCATCTTCAGGCAAAGCACAGAATAGAAGGGTGCAGATTGTGTTGGGAGAGTAGGGAAGGTTAAAG
>CAYHCM010000057.1:4506-11484 GCA_964355045.1 uncultured Chitinophaga sp.
GCTTACGCATGATGACTGGACATTGAAAATTAGTTATTACTTATTGTACTAAAAATGAAATCATTTCTAAAACTATTTACACCACTTACTCCCATAAGCACAAAATTATTTTTTATGCTGGCTGTCTTCAGTGGTCTAATTGCCTTAGTGCTTTGGCAGTCGTTTGCAGCAGGTGGCTTAATTCCCACACCGGGGAAAATAGGACATTCATTAATAAAGATAATCCAATCAGCAACCTTTTTTGATAACCTGATCATCAGCTTAACGTTGACTTTAAAAGGAATGGCCTATTCCATTTTAATAGCTCTCATTATTTGCTACCTCTCTTTAATTCCATTATTTAATCCGCTGGCAAAATTTATTATTAAATGCCGGTATTTAACGCTTACAGGTCTAATTTTTCTCTTTACCCTCTTAACAAGCAACGGCCATAATTTAAAACTGAGTTTATTAATATTTGGGATTGTACCTTTTTTTGTTACCTCTTTGCTCTCCATTATTGATTCAATAAACGAGCAGGAATATGAGTTGTGCAAAACCTTACGAATGAATAATTGGCAAACCTTATTGGAAGTGGTAATTATCGGAAAATTAGATCAGGTGCTTGAAGTAATGCGTCAAAATTTTGCCATTGCCTGGATGATGATAGCAATGGTGGAGGGATTAAATATGTCGGAAGGCGGCCTTGGAACCATGCTTATAAAATCGAATAAATATATTGATTTGGGAACTGTGTTTGCCATTTTGGTTATGATATTTACATTGGGAGTATTTTTTGATTTCCTGCTCAAACAATTGCGCTTCTGGATTTTTCCTTACACTAAATTACAAATCCGAAAATAAATGTACAAACGGGAAGAAATAATACTCAAGGTCGAAAATATAAATCTGGCTTACGACCGGCCAATATTGCGCGATATAAATTTTGAAGTACGAAATATTACCCGTCCTGATATGCAGCAAGGTCAGGTGGTTTCGCTGGTAGGGCGAAGCGGAATTGGGAAAACCCAATTATTCAAAATTCTTTCGGGTCTATTAATACCGAACTCAGGTACAGTTAAAATTGATTCTGATTTACATCCTGTGGTGGAAGGAGAAGTTGGGGTAGTTCCTCAAAATTATATTTTGTTTAATCACCGGTCTATTCTAGATAATTTAAAATTGGGGTTACGAGGTTCGGTTAATAAATTAAAGGATAAAGAAAAAACAGACCTGATAAATGATTATGCCACTAAATTTGGGTTAAAAGAACATCTCAAAAAATATCCAATGCAGCTTTCAGGCGGCCAAAGACAAAGGGTTAGCATTATTCAGCAAATACTTACCGGCAACCGGTTTATTTTGTTTGATGAACCTTTTTCAGGGTTAGACCCTGTGGTAAAAGACAAAGTTTTAGAATTGCTTATAACCATTTCTACATTAAATGAACTCAGCACCATTATAATTGTAAGCCATGATATTGAAAATGCATTTGCCATATCGGATACCGCATTTATTTTGGCAAACGAGGAGCATAAACAGGGTTCAACCATTACCGAAACCATTGATTTGGTAGAGATGGGTTTTAGTTGGGATACCGACATTAAGAAAAATAAAAATTTTCAGGAATTGGTAGGTCAGATGAAATTCAGAATGTAATTTTTTTATGAAATATTTTAAATGTTTTGCTGGCCTGTTTGTTTTGTGTGCTCTTTTTTCAGGCTGCACCAATACCTTTATGGGCACTGTGTTTGTGCTTTCATTTAGAGATATTATACTTTATGTTGTAATCGCTTTTGTAATATCAGCCTTAATTTATATCATGAGTCCGGGCAACCGAAAACAAGCTTTTTGGGTTTGGTTTATTCTCAGTCTGTTGCTTACTCCATTGGCGGGGTTTATTTATTTTTTGATATTGATGGGGAGAAAAACGGAGTGAATTTGAATTTTTTTTTGAATGGGTTTAGAACTTAAAAAGTAATTAAATTAACAAATAGAAAATTCCTAACCTCTATTAGATTAATACCTAAACAACCCCACCAAATCTCCACTTCTTCGTCATCTATTTTTCTATTTACCAAAAATCCTTTTAATCCCTTAATTTCGCACCTCAAAAAAATATACTATATGAAGAGACTGTGTTTAATAACAGCATTTGCCCTTTTATCATTAGGTGCCGTGGCACAATACAATGAACCGGTGGTTTTCACCTTTGGTTCCGACACCGTTTTTAGGTCAGAATTCGAAAGGGTTTACAGTAAAAACAACGATGTAAAAACCAAAAAACCTACGGATGCCGAAATTCAGGAATATCTGGATTTGTATGTAAAATTTAAACTAAAAGTAAAAGAAGCCTATAGTTTACAAATGGATACCGTTGATGCCTTTATTCAGGAACTTGGCGGCTATCGCAAACAATTGGCACAGCCGTATTTGGTGGATAATCTGGTAACCGACCGACTGATAGCCGAGGCATACAACCGCTTATTGGAAGAAGTGAATGTGAGCCATATTTTAATTATGTGTGCCAAAGACGATTTGCCTAAAGACACCTTGATAGCCTATAAAAAAATAGCGGACATCCGCAATCAAATTATTTCAAATCAGATAGGATTTGACTCGGCTGCCAAACAAAAATCGGAAGATCCGTCGGCTAAGGTAAATAACGGATTATTAGGCTATTTTTCGGCTTTTCAAATGATTTATCCATTCGAAAGCATGGCCTTTAATACACCGGTAGGTCAGGTTTCAGAGATTTTTAGAACCCAGTTTGGTTATCATATATTAAAAGTAAATGGCCGCCGCCAAAACCCGGGCGAAATAAAAGTATCCCATATAATGATTCCTTTTAATAATGAAAAAGAAGTGGAACCGGCCAAAGTAAAAATTGACGCTATTTATACTAAACTAAAACAAGGCGAAAAGTTTGAAGACCTGGTAAAACAATTCAGTGAGGATTATACAACCAAAAACAATAATGGTGAAATGACATGGTTTAAAAGTTCAGCACAATTGCCGCCTGCTTTTAAGGAAACTGCATTTGCCCTTGACTCGGGAGCCTATTCAATGCCTGTAAAAACAGATTTTGGATGGCATATTATTAAAAAATTAGACCATAAAGGAATTGCACCTTTCTCAGAACAAAAAGAAACTTTAAAATATAAAGTTAGTCGCGACGACCGATCTCAAATAAGCAGCAAGGTGGTATTGGAACGCTTGAAAAAAGAAAATCATTTTATAGCCTATGAAAACGAGTTAGCCATTTTTACGGCTACTGCTGATACCAACTTGCTAAAAGGAAGCTGGGTGCCGGGCGATAAATCAAAAACCAAAAATGTATTATTTACCATCGAAAATCAAAAATACACCTTCGATGATTTCAGTATGTTTATTGTTTCATTTCAGTCACCCAAAAAAACCGACAACGTAAGTTTTGTAGTAAAAGACTTTTATAACGACTATGTTGAAAAAATGAATTTTGCTTATGAAGAAGATCATTTGGAAGAAAAACATATTGACTTTAAAAATTTGATGCAGGAATACCGCGATGGAATTTTGCTTTTTGAACTTACCGATAAAATGGTT
Organism: uncultured Chitinophaga sp.; assembly: GCA_964355045.1. GTDB lineage: Bacteria > Bacteroidota > Bacteroidia > NS11-12g > UBA9320 > JABWCE01. Next base: position 8,071 of record CAYHCM010000057.1, read on the forward strand.
TGGCGCAAATCAGTGGACGACACCCTTGGTTTAAAAAAATATTACGATGCCAATATTGCCAAAGGCGAGGCCAAATATATGTGGACACAACGAGTAGATGCCGCTATTTTTAATTGCTCGGATGCAAAGGTTGCAAAGGCAGTGAAAAAATTAGTGAAAAAAAATACGCCTGACACCTTGATTTATAAAAAAATAAATGTGAAAGACCCATTGGCATTAACAATAACACGGGGAAAATATGAAAAAGGTCAAAACGAAATTATTGATAAACTTACCTGGACGGTTGGGATTATTGATTTGCCTGAAGCTTTAAATAAAGTTTCGTTTGTTAAAATATATAACGTAATACCACCGGCACCCAAAGATTTAAGTGAAATAACCGGAGCTGCTACCTCAGATTATCAGGCCTATTTGGAATCTGAATGGTTAAAGGAGCTTGAATCCAAATATCCTGTAGTTATTAACCCAAGCGGGGTAAGCAGTTTGTTTAAATAAAATTGCATTGGCACCAAAAAGCTATATACAGGTTTTTATTTGCTTATATACAGCTTTATTGTTTTTCGTTTTAGCATCATGCCAAACCAAAAGCAGTGAAGAAGATGATAAAATAGTGGCCACTGCTTTTGATAAAAACCTTACTTTGGCCGAGGTAGAATCGTTATTAGGATCAAATATGACGAGGCAGGATAGCTTTTTTTTTATAAAAGAATACATTGATAACTGGCTTCAAAAACAGGTGATTTTGCATTACGCCGATAAAAGCAATTCGGGCTCAACAGATGAAATTAATAAAAAGGTGGAAGATTTCAGGGAAGATTTGATAGCTTTTGAATACCGAAAAAAAATGCTTTCCGAAAAATTAGATACAAATATTACCCTTAAAGAATCAAAAGATTATTATTTAGCCCATCCCGAAAATTTTGAATTGAAACAAAACATCATCCGTTTCGTATTTATTAAAATGCCAATTGCTTTAGAAAATAAATATAAATTTTGGAATAAGTTTGGCAAAGCCGATAATGAAGACCTTGCAAACATAGCTGTAGTTGCTTTGAAAAACGGAGGAAATGCCTATTTGGGCCAGAATAAATGGGTGGCTTTTGACGATATTTTAAAAGTGGTACCTATAAATACCTATAACCAGGAAAGCTTTATAAATAACAACCGGCTGTTTAAAATTGATGAAATAAAATATGTGTGGTATATACATATTTTAGATTTTAGAATAAAAGACACCATTTCGCCGTTTGAGTTTGTAGAAGAAAATATAAATCAGATATTATTGAACAAACGAAAAATAGGGGTATTGGAAAAAATAGAAAACAACATGTTAAAAAAAGCCATTAAAGACAATCAGGTTAAAGTTCATTTGCCGAATTATGAATAAAAAATTTAATACCAAAAACACGTTTATACTTTTACTGCTATTTACCGTGTTATCAGGCCAGGTAGCTTTTGCGCAGCAAAAACAAGTGCTTGAAGAAGTGGCCGCAGTAATAGGTGATAATATAATTCTGAAATCGGAATGGGAGGCTGAATATTTGCAGGTAAAAGATCAGTATCTCAATTTTAAGGGCGACATGAAGTGTGAAATTCTGAACCAGTTGGTAGTTCAAAAATTAATGCTTCACAAGGCCGATTTGGATAGTGTGGTAATTAGTGACGAACAGGCCGAGTATGAAATGGACCGCAAAATCAGATATTTTATTTCGCAGATTGGCGATGAAAAACGATTGGAAGAATATCTTGGCAAAACCATTTTGCAATATAAAGATGAAATGAAACCCCGAATTATAGCTCAAATGCAGGTTCAGGAAGTTCAAAAGAAATTGTTGGATGTTGTAAAAGTGACCCCTACCGAGGTTAAAAAATATTTTGATGCTATTCCTACCGACAGTCTTCCGCTTTTTGGTGCTGAAGTAGAACTCGGACAAATAGTAATAACCCCGAAGCCAAATCAATTTGCCAAGGATTTTGCTTACTCCACCCTCGAAGGTTATCGTAAAGATATTATTTCAGGAAAACGAAATTTTGAGCTTACTGCCAAAAGTTTTAGTGATGATAAGGGCTCAGCCATAAATGGTGGCGAACTTGGTTTTTTTAAACGGGGCGAAATGGTACCCGCTTTTGAAGCTATGGCTTTTAAGCTTAAACCCGATTCAGTGTCTCCAATTATTGAAACCCAATACGGCTATCATATTTTAAAATTAATAGAACGAAAAGGTGAAAAAATAAACATCCGGCACATACTCATTAAACCCGCCATTATTACCCGTGATTTGGCCGAAACCGAAAAATTTATGAAAAATCTGGTAATAAAAATAAAGGCGGATTCTTTAACATTTTGCCAGGCTGCCGGAAAATACAGCGAAGATGAAATGACAAAATCGAATTGCGGATTTTTTGCCGACCCAAATGTTGGTTCTAATAAAATAGAGATTGACTTGCTGGATCCGGATGTGGTTTTGCAGGTTCAAAAAATGAAACCGGGCGATTTTTCATTGCCCACTCCGGTTCAAACTCCCGATGGAGGAACCGCTTACCGAATTTTATATTTAAAATCGGAATCAAAACCACACCAAGCCAATATGAAAGATGATTATCAAAAAATTCAGGCCTTTGCATTGGAGCAAAAAAAACAAAAAGCCATGGAAGAATGGGTTATAAAATTTAAAAAGAACGTTTACATCCACATAGAACCAACCTATCTGGAATGTAAAGAGATGCAGAAGTGGAAGTAAGTGGAAATTAGAAAATTGAAATTGGAGACAAAATCGTAAATCGTAAATCAAAAATCGTATATAGTAATGCAGGAATATAAAAACGAAGTGGAAGCTGCAGAGGCTTTTAAAGAACAGGTAAATAATTTAAAAACAGAAATTGCTAAAGTAATAGTTGGCCAACACGAGGTGGTGGATGGGGTGCTTACATCCATATTTTGCAAAGGACACAGCTTGTTAGTTGGCGTACCGGGATTGGCCAAAACCTTGTTGGTAAAAACCATTTCCGAATCCTTGGATTTGAGTTTTAACCGCATACAGTTTACGCCCGACCTGATGCCCGGTGATATAACAGGTTCTGAAATATTAGATGACCAAAAGAATTTCCGTTTTTCGAAAGGCCCTTTGTTTGCCAATATTATTTTGGCTGATGAAATAAACCGAACGCCTCCAAAAACTCAGGCTGCCCTGTTGGAAGCCATGCAGGAAAAAACGGTAACCGTAGGTGGAACCAATCATATTTTGCCCAATCCGTTTTTTGTATTGGCTACGCAAAATCCTATAGAGCAGGAAGGAACGTACCCATTGCCCGAAGCGCAGTTAGACCGATTTATGTTCAATCTTTTTTTAGATTATCCTAGTTTTGATGAAGAAATAATGGTTGTAAAAAATACTACTACCGATAAAGTTACCC
>CAYHCM010000057.1:11584-21176 GCA_964355045.1 uncultured Chitinophaga sp.
AGTTTTGATGAAGAAATAATGGTTGTAAAAAATACTACTACCGATAAAGTTACCCATTCCAATAAAGTATTCGGAGCCAAAGAAATTTTATTTTTTCAGGACCTTATTCGCAAGGTACCGGTAGCCGATAATGTGTATGAATATGCCGTGAAATTAGTAAGCAAAACCCGCCCCGGTTATAGCATGGCCACTGCCGATGTCAATAAATATGTTAGCTACGGAGCCGGCCCCAGGGCCAGCCAATACCTGATAATGGGCGCCAAATGCAATGCCCTTATGCAGGGAAAATATTCGCCCGATATTGAAAATGTGCAGGCCATAGCCGAAGCCGTATTGCGCCACCGGGTATTAAAAAATTACAAAGCAGAAGCCGAAGGAATAAGTGTGAATGACATTATTAAGAAATTGTATTAGGGGTTTGTTTTTGTGATAAGATTTGACAACTTTTGGAAAGGGGTCAAATCTGGGATGTTCAATTACTAAGAACTAACTTAAGTTGATGGTTGTTTAGAGTTCTCAAGGGGGGCCTTCCCATCCGTGTCTTCCCATGAAAAACTTCCCAGCCGATGTCTCACGTGTAATGGATAAGCGGGCAAGGTGGACCGGCGGCAAAGCTTAATAGGCAATTTTTCTTCCCTTCCGAGTCTTCCCACAAAAACTTCCCAGTGGATGACACACGTGCGATGGAATAAACAGGGAAGGGTGAAATATTTTGAGGTATGTAAAAAATAGATAATACGAACTAAATTTGTTTTGAATAGTAAAATAAATTATATGTATAAAATATACAGACCAGGTGCCATAGGGGCTTTGCTTGACGAATATGAACGGGCAATTTTAGATTTACGCGATACAATTGCCGACATTTCAAATAAGGAACTCATAATGGTTGTTGACAGTAAAACTACAGATCCTAATTGTAAATCAATCCAAACAATACTTTCGCATGTGGTAAGGGCGGGCTATGCTTATGCTACCGATATTCGCAAACTTGCAGGTGAAAAAATAGATTATCCGGAAAAATTATTTCATCTAACTATTAGCAATTATCAGAAAGATCTGACCAGTTTTTTTATTTTTACGATTGACACGTTTAAAAATATTGAGGACAACGAGCTTGAACAATTTGACGACACTAAAAAGATAAAAACTTCATGGGGACAGGTTTACGATATTGAACAACTGACTGAACACGCCATAGTTCATATTTTAAGGCATAGACGACAAATTGAAAAATTTAAAATGGCCATAAGAGAAGAGAAATAAAATTGGTATAATCAGGCTGCAATAACTCAGAACTTCCTTCCCTCCCGAGTCTTCCATCCAAAGACTTCCCAGCCGATGTCTCACGTGTGATGGCCTGAACGGGGAAAGTGGACCGGCGTCTAAGCTGGAAAGCAAATATTTCAAGAAAAAATAATCTTCCTGCCAGTTTGTGTTTTCACCAAACGGCCTAAAAGTTCTCGTTATGAAGACACCATCCGATAATATCCTGATCCGTTAAAGCAGAAATAATACAAATTCTAATTCAATTTCATTAGAATAGCTGTTTAGAAATCTGCATTTCAAATTATTTTGGACTAATAAAGATACCATCTCCGTAAAAAGCTAATCTCTTTTGTGCTTCCCGTAGTTTGATACCATAACATAGTAACAAAGCCATGCAAAAAGAGGAGCAGCTAAAATATCAATGGTATAATGCACGTGCTGTATTAAGATAAAAACAGCAGCCAAAAGTGTTGCAACTATAAAAAAATATTTTAGAGGACGGAATGGGATAGCAAAGCAAAGCAAGGTCATGGTTGAAATATGCCCTGAGAAAAACAGATCTTTGGTAATAGGAGAGCCATTATAAAACAGATAGCCAAGAATAGGATCCTGCAAGGGAATAATAAATTTTTCGGGTTCAAGGGAAACAAAGTACATACAGGTAATTCTTAAAACCAACAAGAGGCCATAAGCCTGCATACATTTTAAAAAAAGAAATGCATCCGACACGATGTTCACTATGGAAAGTAAAATAACAGCATAAATCAGCAAAAATATAAACCATGACATATCCTGAGCCGGAAGCTGATTTAAAACAATATCATCCAATCGGTAACCCGGCCTGTTTTGTATAAACCTGAAAAAATGTGGAATAGCAACGGCAATAAATGCAATAAACGTAAAGGTTAAAATGAATTGTCTTTTAAAAGAAGCGATATTCCAGGCCTTTTTCCAACTGGTTTTAAGAGCTGAAAATGGTGCAGGGAATAAAATTGAAAACACGGTTTGCATGCCAGCGTACTAAAGTTATTTCAACCAATTCTCTTTTTTATACCAAGCTATCGTTTCATTGATACCTTTTTGCAAATCATAATCGGCACTGAAATTAAGATCATCCATAAGTGGTTGTACATCGCATTTCCAATTTACAGATTCCAGTTCCTGAATTTTATCCAGGTTTAAAACAGATTGTTTGCCACTGATGTATTTTGAGGCTTCGGTTATTGCAGCAATCAATTTAACAAGATTAAGAGGAAACCGTATCCTGAGTGTTTTTTTATTCAAGCCCTCTTTTATAATTGCCCCTAATGTTTGACTATCATAGCTGTTTCCATCAGAAACAAAGTATCCCTTGTTTATTATATTCGATTCCATGGTTTTAAAAACGGCCTTAACCAGATCCTTAACATATATAAATGTGAGATGTTGAATTTTATTACCTATCACTAATTCTAAATTATTATTAATGAGTTTAAACATTGTATAAAGGTCCTTTTCTCTTGGCCCATACACGGCTGTCGGTCTCATAATAATATATGGAAATGCGGATTGTGCCGATAAAAACAGTTCTGATTGAAGTTTGCTTTTTCCATAAGCAGTTAACGGTTTAGGTGTATCTGATGACTTTACAGGTAAAAGGGTAACAGGGTCGCCCGGCCCAAAGGCAGCCAAACTGCTCATATAGATAAACTTTTTTGGAATCTTGTTATGCTTAATTAACGTATCAACGAAATTTTTTGTGTACTGAAAGTTAGAAATTAAATACTCTTTTTTTTGGAAAGCCTTTGTAAGTCCGGCGTTGTGAACCACAAAGTCAAAATAAGGCGAATTTGAAAGTGTGTGGCCTAATGAATCACCATTTGAAAAGTCGAGTTCAATAAATTTTATTCTTTCATCGGTAAGATATTTGGTATTACTCGTTTTTCTGATACCGGCATAAACTTCATAATTTCTTTTCAGCGCTTCCTCAACCAAAAAACTGCCTATGAACCCGCTGGCGCCCGTTATCAGTATTTTTTTCATATCCTATTACAAATGCTTCGCATAACTTCTTCGTCTTAAATGCTGGCGATGTTCATAATCCTTAAACATCAGGAAAGCGCTTTCATTATTTTCGAGTGCATGGCTTGATACGGCTATTTTTACACCATTATCAATATGAGCCTGCATCATTTCAGAAAAAAATATAGCAGGGACTCCTTTATTGTGGTACTCCGGTACTACGCCCTGCAGAAGCAGGTCCACTTTATCATTTTTGCGCATAGCTTTTAAAATATGAATAAACCCGGTCGGGAATAGTTTGCCTTTTGCTTTTATCATAGCATCGGAAAGCGAAGGGAACGATATTCCAAAACCGATTACTTCATCCTTGCTGTCGAGAACAAAGCAAACATAGCTAGGCTTAACCATTGAAAAATATTGTTTAACATAAAAATCAATTTGCTTCTCGCTCAGGGGCACAAAACCATATAAGTTTTTAAAGGATACATTTAATGTGTCGAACATTTTTTTTGCATAAGGTATTAATTCCTTTGCTTTTTTAACTCTTAATGGTCTTAAATTATATTTCTTCTGAACAAATTCAGATACCCGTTTAATTTTATCAGGTACTTTGTCGGGCACTTTTAGTTCAAATTGTATCCAGTCAGCTTCTTTTGAGTACCCGTTTTTTTCCAGATGAACCGGGTAATATGGATAGTTGTAAATCACTGCCTGTGTTCCCACTTCATCAAAACCTTCCACCAACATTCCTTCCAGATCCATATCTGTAAATCCCATGGGACCTTGTACTTTGGTCATTCCTTTTGATCTGCCCAGGGTTTCAACATTATTTATCAATGCCGCCGATACGTCAGGATCATCAATAAAATCAATCCATCCAAAGCGAATTGTTTTTTCATTCCAAATTTCATTGGCCTTGCTATTAATGATAGTAGCTACCCTTCCAACCGCTTTATAGCCTTCATAAGCCAACCAATAGGATGCTTCACAATATTCAAATGCAGGATTTGTATTTTGTTTGAGTACTGATTTTTCATACATATGAAGCTGTGGAACCCTAAATTTATTTCCCTTATAAAGGGTATCAGGAAACTTTATGAATTCCGATAACTGTTTTTTGGTTTTTACTTCTTTTATCTGAACCATTTTATATAAAAGATTTATAAAAACTATTGAATAATTTCATTTAAAGCTACCTGATCGGTTACAATGCCAAGCTTCACGGCAGCTTTATTTAGTTTCTCAATGGCTGTTTCAATTTGATTTATGGTATGGGTTGCCATCAGGGAAAATCTGATTAATGACGAATCACTTCTCACCGCCGGGGATACCACAGCGTTCACAAAAACGCCATCGTCGAGTAGCATTTTTGCGAGTTCAAATGTTTTTGAATCGTCTCTGACATAAATCGGAATTATGGGTGTTTCTGTTTTCCCCACATCGAACCCGAAATCCTGAAGACGTCTTCTGGCATAATGCGTATTCTCCCATAGTTTTTCTATTCTCTCCGGTTCGGTTTTGATAATTTCTAATGCGGCAAGTGCACTGGCCGCATTGGCAGGAGAAATACTTGCGCTGAATATCAGTGAACGGGCATTATGCTTCAGGTAGTTGATAGTAGCAGCATCCGCGGCAATAAAGCCACCAACACTGGCAAGAGATTTACTGAACGTTCCCATAATAATATCTACTTTATCGGTTAAGCCAAAATGTGATACCGATCCGGAGCCATTTATTCCCATCACACCAATGGAGTGTGCTTCATCAACCATAATACTTGCGCCATATTTTTCAGCTACTTCAACTATTTCAGGGAGCTTAACAATATCGCCTTCCATACTGAAAACACCTTCAACAACAATAAACTTAATTTTATCAGTTGGAAGTGATTTCAGTAAACGGTCAAGTGAATCAATATCATGGTGTTTAAATTTTATAATATTTGAAAATGAGAGCCTGCATCCATCTAAGATAGAAGCATGGTCACACTCATCTATCAACACATAATCATGCCTGCCTGTTAACGCCGATACCACTCCCAGGTTTGCCTGAAATCCGGTGCTAAAAACAATGGCGGCTTCTTTGCCGACATAATTTGCCAAGGCTTCTTCTAATTGAACATGCAAATCAATGGTACCATTTAAAAAACGCGAACCGGCGCAACCTGTACCGTATTTTTTAATGGCATTGATGGCAGCTTCTTTTGTTTTTGGATGATTCGTTAAGCCTAAATAACTATTTGAGCCAAACATCAAAATATTTTTTCCTTTAATCGTAACTTCTGTATCCTGACCAGATTCAATAGGATTGAAGTAAGGATAGTATCCTCTTTTTTTGATTTCCTGAGGAACGATATAAGCGTTCATTTTCTTTTGTAATTCATTCATTTTCTTAAAAATTAATTTTTTTAAACAAAAAATATCATCTCAGGGAATTGGCTAATAACCCAAAAGAAACGAAACAAGATTACATCGGGAATAAAATAAAAACTATGGCAACATTCAAAAAAAGCTGTGATAATAATCACTAGAATAATCAATTAAATATTTTGTAAGATTTATCTAGTTTAATTTCACAAACCAAAAATTGAATCGCTTTGATTTTATTTATTTCATTAAATTTTCTTTCGAATCTTCTCTTCAAAGTCCTCCCGGGAGAGGTCTCACCTTTCTTTGTATTAGCGGTGGAGGTGGATCCGGCGGTTAATTTACTGAATTATAAAAATCAAAATTCTATTATCGGTCGATGTATTCACCCCACAAATTAAATAATTCTTTTTGAGAAAAGCATCGGATACTAAAAAGTAAACTTGACTTTAACTTTTCCGAAGTAATAAACTTTCGTAAAGTTTACAAAAAACCACCTTTATATCTTAATAAATTTAGAATAAAATACCTTTCCGGCACTTTCTATTTGAACGTTATATAGCCCGGCATTGAAACCGGAAATGTCAATTGAATTGGTTAAATTATCTACCTTTTCTTTTATCAGAACCTGGCCTTGAGCAGTTATGATGTTTATAGTATAAGCTTCACCTGAACCAAAACCAATCCTTAACATCGTATTAGCCGGATTAGGCGAAACAATTAATTTTTCATTTTCGATAAAAATAGCTGAGGCATCGGTGCAGCTTGCACTGAATTGGCCAATTACAAACGCCGAGCGATTATTTCTGGCAAAAACTTTTATTTTTACCATCCCCGAACCTAAAGAGTTAAGGGGATAAAAATGAGCCGAAGTTACACATGAATCGCCAATTCCTATTACAAAATTTGCCGAATCTACTTTAGAGTCATGGCACAATTCACAATCACAAAAGGCGGATGTCCATAGGCCCGTTAAGTCGTTTTGAATACGGATGAACTTCAAATCAGCCGAACCGAAACGATTAATAAATTTACTATAAACTCCAATATCAGAGTTTGTACAAACATCATCCTTATGGCCTGTGGCAGGTATAAAGACAGATTGAGCGTAACTATTGACACAAAATAATAGTCCAATAATCGTAAAAATTCTTTTCATGCTACAAACATACTTTATTTATATAAAATTTGGCTACGTTGATTTTGAATTGCGTCCAAAAAATGTAATAAAACATACGAAGTGTTCACTTCTCATTAAAGGTTATGCTTTATTATATTAATTTTTCCGTTTCTTTGTGTACCCGTTTTCGTTGTATAATCAATTGATAAAGTTAAACAAACTTTTCATCACCCTTTTTCTGTTTGCCGTATCCATTTCAGCAAAGTGTCAGTTAATTGTAGGCGAAGTGGATCCCTATATTTTAGTAACCAATGTACTGGTAGGCAAAGGTATTACTACGAATAATATTGTTTTTACAGGCCCTAAAAGGGCTTGCGGTTTTTTTGAAAATGGAATTTCGACCAAATTAAAAATGGATGCCGGTATCATTCTTTCAAGTGGATTAGCCATTGGCGCCAAAGGACCAAACGATGCTGGAGATAAATCAACTTCTGAACTTAAAACCTCTGGCAGCGCTTTGTTGGATGTCTATGCTACCGGCCAAACTTATGATGCTGCCACTCTTGAATTTGATTTTATTCCTCAAACCGATGATATAGTTTTTAATTATATTTTTGCTTCGGAAGAATACATCGAGTATGTGGATAAAACTGTCAGCGACATTTTTGGTTTTTTTATCAGCGGCCCCGGTATTGTTGGTCAACAAAATGTTGCGTTAGTTCCGGGCACCATGCTTCCTGTAAGTATTGACAACGTTAATCATTTGCGCAATACAAAATATTTTAACCAAAATCCAATAGGCGAAAAAACGATTCAAGCCGATGGATTTACCACAATACTTACTGCCAATTTAAAATTGCAGGCATGTTCTACCTACACAATAAAATTAGCCATTGCCGACGTTGGCGATAATTTATTGGATTCCTATGTTTTTATTGAAGCCGGCAGTTTTCAGCACCGAACCGGCCTTGGCCGCGACACATTTATTTGCAAAGATAATTTTGATATTGAACTGGATGCCGGCAATCCGGGGCGACGGGTAGAATGGCGAAAAGACGGACTTCCTGAAATTATTGATACAAATCAAAAAATTAAAGTCACAAACTTCGGAACTTATGAAGTAACGGTTTTTACCGATTGCGGAAGTTTTACCGATATAAAAAAAATACTTCCGGGTGTAAAAGATATTTCAATAGGAAATGATACCCTGTTTTGCGGCGATTCATTAACAAAAACATTGGAAGTAAAAAACCGCCTGTTTGATAGTTATTTATGGTCGGATGGGTCAACCAATGAAACGTTGATTGCAAAAAAACCGGGATTGTATTGGCTTGAAATAGACCGGGGAGGTTGCAAAAAAAGGGATACGTTAAATATTTTTCTTGAAGCATTGCCAATCGTTAAGCTTGGAAAAGATACTATTATCTGTGGTGCAATAGATATGGTATTAAATCCGAAGGATACTACTTTAAAATATCGCTGGAGTACCGGAGAAACCTCTTATCGTATCCGGGTTTCCAAACCTGATTTATATTGGGTAGTATCAACCGGAAAAAATTGTCGGAATGCAGATTCCATTAATATTATGCAACGAAATAAGCTGTCGGTAGATTTAGGATTACCCATAAGGGAAATTTGTGATAACGATACCATAAGTTTACGGACCGGAATACGAGATACCCTAAACTATGCTACGATTTGGAGTACCGGTGAAATTACTTCGACTATTTATGTTTCGCATTCAGGAACCTATGGCGTTTTGGTTCGCGATAAACTTTGCAATTTCATTGCTACCGATAGTGTAACGGTGAAAGTTTATCAGGGAGCCGGAAATGTTTGGATTCCCAATGCATTTACTCCCGGAAAAAATGATTTATTGAATAACGAATTCAAGCCGGTTACCGATATTGAAAACTTTAATTACTATAACTTTTTGGTATTTAACCGCTGGGGCGAAAAGCTATTTGAAACCACCGACCCCAAGGCTTCATGGGATGGATATTTTAAAAACAGATTGTGTGAAGATGGCGTCTATATATGGAGCCTTAATGTAAAAACCAATTGCTCCAAAGGCGATAATAATTTCCAGAAAGGAATTGTGCATTTGATAAGGTAAAAAAAGGGTAAAGTAGAAAGGGTAAAGTAGAAAATCGAACTTACCAAGAATCGAAGTACTGCGTCAAAAAACTTTAACCTTTAACCTTTTTTCACTTTAATCTTTTAAACCGCCTCCGCTTCCACCGCATCAACCTCCGGAACCATGCGTTTCAATAAATTTTCAATTCCGGCTTTTAAAGTTAAGGTAGAAGAGGGACAACCACTGCATGAACCTTTCATGGTAACGGTAACCACTCCATGTTCAAATTTTTTGAAATCAATAGCGCCGCCATCCATTTCTACGGCAGGGCGAACATGATCGTCTAATAATTTTTTAATTTTGGTTATTACCTCGGTTTCTTCTTCCTCGGTAAGTTCCAATTTTTTTTCCATCACCACTTTTCCGGCCTCAATATAGTCTTTCAAAAACTTGCGCAATTCAGGTATTACATCCACCCACTCGTAATCTTCGGCTTTAGTAATTGTGATAAAATTATTCATAATAAAAATGCCTTTTACAAATGGATACCCAAAAAGTTCCAAAGCCAAAGGGCTGTTGGTAACCTCATCAACCTTGCGAAAATCCATACTTTCATTGGGATAGATCATTCGGTTTATCACAAATTTCATACTACCCGGATTGGGAGTAGCTTCGGCATAAACATTTACTAAATCTGTTACTTCCATCGTTATTTAGAATTATTCTACAAAGATATAGGATTTGAATTAAAATCAATCC
>CAYHCM010000058.1:0-18278 GCA_964355045.1 uncultured Chitinophaga sp.
TATTTAAAACTGCATTAGAGAAATCAAAGGATTGCAATTTATTATGGGAAAAAGAGCCTGTAACCATGGATGTATCATCTACACCACGAATTATTATTATTTCTGAAATAATTATCTCAATGGAAATAATTGAAAAGTCCTTAGAAATTTTTGAAAAAAATTATCATAGAATAAGACGTGAAAATGAAAGTGATTTTTATTTTATTTTTTGGAAACAGCTAAGAACAGATTTGCGGGAGTGGATACGAAAAACCCCTCAAATAGCAAAAAACTTTAATAATTCTACCTACTCGCAACAAATTAAAGATATTTTTAAAAAATTCGAAGTCAATTTTGAATAGTTAATATAATAGGCAGTAACAATGAACGAATCAGAAACCAGGGCCGAACTGATAGACCCCAAGCTAAAAGAAAACGGCTGGGATAGCAAAGCCAACCCCGATGTAAAAATTCATAGGGAATATCAGGTTACTGCAGGTAAAATAAAAGCTACCGGTGGCCGGGGCAAAGCCTTAATAGCCGATTATGTACTTTCATTTAAAGGCCGCAAACTGGCCGTGGTAGAAGCCAAAAGCGACCAACTTGCCGTAGGTGAGGGTGTAGCCCAAGCCAAGGATTATGCCGAAAAATTACAGATTGACGATAGCTATGCCGCCAATGGCAGGGAGATTTACCATATTGATATGGAAACAGCCAAAGAAGGATTGGTTGAAAATTTCCACTCGCCGGATGAATTATGGAACAAAGCATTTCCTGTAAAAAACCAATGGCAGGAAGATTTTGGCGAATCGCCTTATGAAACCAAAGGTGGCACTATGGGTGGCCGCTTTTACCAGGAAATAGCGGTGGACAAGGCCATGGATGCCATTGCAAAAAAAGACAAGCGGATATTACTAACCCTTGCTACCGGCACCGGCAAAACCTTTATTGCTTTTCAAATAGCCTGGAAATTATTTCAAACCCGCTGGAATCTGAACTATGACGGCAAACGAAGACCGCGAATCCTTTTTTTAGCAGACAGAAATATATTGGCCAATCAGGCGTTCAATGCATTTAGTGCTTTTCCCGAAGATGCTTTGGTTCGCATCAGCCCCAAAGAAATTAGAAAAAAAGGAAGTGTGCCTACCAATGGAAGTATATTTTTTACCATTTTTCAAACCTTTATGAGCGGCATGGATAAGGACGGAAATCCTGTACCATATTTTGGAGAATATCCTGCCGATTATTTTGATCTTATTTTTATTGATGAGTGCCACCGTGGCGGCGCCAATGATGAAGGCAATTGGAGGGGTATTTTAGAATATTTTTCACCGGCTGTTCAGATTGGGTTAACGGCCACGCCCAAGCGAAAAGAGAATGCCGACACCTATAAATATTTTGGCAATCCTGTTTATATTTATTCACTAAAAGAAGGAATTGAAGATGGATATTTAACGCCGTTTAAAGTAAAACGGATAACAAGCAACCTGGATGAATACACCTACCAAACCGATGATAATGTAGTGGAAGGTGAAATTGAAGCCGGGAAAATTTATAAGGAAAGTGACTTTAATCGTATTATAGAAATAAAAGCACGGGAAGCAAAACGGGTACAAGTTTTTATGGATTTAATAAACCAAAATGAAAAAACGTTGGTTTTTTGTGCCACACAGGAACATGCGGCTGCAATAAGAGATTTAATAAACCAGGTTAAAACTCGCAAGGCAACCGATTACTGTGTTCGTGTTACCGCCAATGACGGAGAATTGGGGGAGGAATACCTGAGGCAGTTTCAGGACAATGAACGAAGTACCCCAACGATATTAACCACTTCTCAAAAATTATCAACCGGAGTAGATGCCCTCAATATCAGGAACATTATTTTGTTGCGGCCGGTTAATAACATTATAGAATTTAAACAGATAGTTGGCCGTGGTACACGCTTGTTCGACAATAAAAACTTTTTCACAATTTATGATTTTGTAAATGCAAGCGAACGATTTAAGGATCCTGAATGGGATGGAGAACCGTTAGAACCTGATTATCCCGACCCAAAACCAACCAATGAAACTCCCGATGATTTTCCGCCTGTAGCCGGAGATGATGGCGGAAATAGCAGTGATGGCGGGATGACGGATGAAAGACCTAAAAGAATTAAAATCACTTTAGCCAATGGCAAAGAACAGTTGATTGAACATTCGATAGCTACAACTTTTATTGGCCCTGATGGAAAGCCCATGAGTGTTCAGGAGTTTTTGAACCTGTTATTTGGAAAGTTGCCTGACCTGTTTAAAAATGAAGAAGAACTTCGAAAAATTTGGTCGAATCCCTTAACCCGTAAAACATTATTAGAAAAACTGGAGGAAGTAGGTTTGGGTAAGGAAGAATTTATATTGATGCAAAAAATAATAGATGCTGAAAAAAGTGATTTGTTTGATGTTTTAGAATTTATATCCTACTCTATCAAACCGCTTACACGAGAAGCGCGTGTAGCCTCAGCCCAGGATAATATTTTTGCACTTTTAGATGCCAGTCAAAAAGAATTTTTAGAATTTGTACTCACCAAATACATAGAAACCGGGGTAGAAGAATTGGAACAGGAAAAGCTTCCGGGTTTACTGGAATTAAAATACCATGCAGTAAGCGATGCCGCAGAGATATTGGGCGGTGTGCCAAAAATACGTGAGCTGTTTATAGAATTTCAGAAGCATTTGTATTCGGAGAAGGTGGCGTAATTAAAATCGGGATAGATTTGACAACTTTTTAAAAGTTGTCAAATCTTCACTTGAATTTTACTCCTCCTCCTCCTTTATCCCTTCACCACTCCCTTTATCCAAGGCATTTATTTCTTCCAGTTTTCGTTTTGCAATTTCCAATAGTTCCTTAATCTCGGTATTATCAATAATACTTTGCAAAGTGGCCCTGGCTTGGAAATAATCCTTTTCATCGCGATATACATCGCTCAATAAAATAAAGCCTTTTACCACCCAGTTTTCATAGGAAGGAAAGGTTTCATTGAGTTTGAAAACTATATTTTTACACGAATCCTTTTTGGCTAAGAAATAGGCAATTTCCGCTTTATTATAAAGAGCTTCGGCTCCCAAAGCAGCTTTATTTTCTTTTAATATATAATTAAAATGGAATTGGGCTGTTCTGTAATTTTTTTCCATCATGCATATTCGTCCCAAAATCATATTGGTTTCTACCAGTACATCCTTGGGTACATTGGTTTGAGGCAATATTTCAATGGCATATTTTTTGGCATTTGTATAATCCCCGCTTTGGTAGTGGCAGCGCATTAATCCTACCAACGATTCGATGGTGTTCTCCTTGGTGGTGGCGTTTTTATTTAAAATTTCATAATAGGGTATTGCCGATTTGCAATCTTTTTTACGATAGTAAATCCGTGCTACCCGCAGGGCGGCCTTTTCGGTATATTCCGTTCGTGTGGCTTCAGCCACAATTTTAAGGTTTGGCAAGGCATCATCATATTTTTCGGCCTTATATTCACATTCGGCCTTCATATAATTGGCCGGAATATAGAAAAAGGCATTAAGACCAAACTGAGTAAGATAGGTTTTAAAACCCGAAATGGCCTTGGCGCAATTTCCGCTGCGATAGCTGCTAATGGCCGATTCGTATAAAAGAGAATCCTGATAGGAAAGCCTTGATTTTGCTCCGGGAATTTTCAGGAATTCTTCGGCATTTCCATTTTGCACATAAATAATTTCCAAAGCATCCAACGCCACTTCCGATTCGGTTGTTTTTGGGAACCGTTTTAAAACTTCCTTATAATATTCAATAGCCGCACTTTCCTTTTTTTGGTTATAACTTAGCAAGCCTAATTTAAGATAGGCATTGGCTATATGAGGGCTAAGCGGGTGTTCGGTTAATAGTTTTTTAAAGAAACTTTCGGCAGTTCCATAATTCTCGTCTTCCAGATATTCGGCTCCCAATTCATAAATGGCATCATCAATATAAATACTTTTGGTATAACTCTGAGGGATATTGCGCAGCGTAGCAATTTTTAAATCCCTTTTATCCATGAGGCCATAAATAATTCCTTGTTGAAATATAGCATAATCACTTCCATTTACTTTTTTGCTGCTTACAAAACCATAGCTTTCAGCCGCTTTTTCGTATTGGCCTGTTATAAAATAGCTGTCGGCCAGCCGTAGCATATTATCAATATATCGCTCGGCATTTGATGGAACATAGGTACTTTCGTCTTTATATTTTTTAAAATAATTAAGAGCTTGGGTGTAATTTTTTTGTAAGTAATAGCTGTAACCAATGTTATACAAAGCATTGTTATAAAGCCCGCTTGAACTCCCTTCCCTGATATTAATAAACCGGTTAAAATTGCTGATAGCTTCATCGTATTTTCCGTTTTTATAAGATATTTCGCCAAGCCAATACCAGGCTTCCCCTTCCAGTTTTTTATCGGTTATATATTTCAACGAGCGTTTAAAATAGGTTTCGGCTTCGCCAAATTCCTGATTGAGATAAAGTTCCTCGCCTCTATGAAAATGCACAATCTGATAAGCAGTTTTGCTTTGGGCATTGTATGATTTAAGCTCCGATAATATTTCACAGGCCTGTTTGTAGTTTTTGGTTTGTAAAAACAATTCGGCTAATAATCCTTTGGCATCATCATTAAATTCGGATTTTGGAAAATCATTTATAAAATCCTGAATAGATTTTAAGGCAACGCTTGAATAGCCCAATTCCACAGCCAGTTTGGCATAATTAAAATGAGCCGATTCCTTAACCTCTTTGTCGTGGTTCATCCGTTTGGCTTCGCCAAAGGCATTGTAGGCATTTTGTTTTTTATTAAGTTTCAAAAATGATTGCCCCAGATAAAAATTTGAAATTTGACCTAAGGGAGAATCCAAACCTGATAGTTTTACAAATTGGGTATTAGCTTCTTCATATTTTTTTTGAACATAAGCGGTATAGCCTATTTCATAGCGTTCTTCATCGGTTGTTTTAAGATTAGTAAGGTCGCATTTGCTAAAATATTTATAGGCTTCATCATATTTTCCCAACTGAAAATTTGATTTACCCTTAATAAGGTTCAAATCATTGGTGTATTTTTCTTTTGTTATTTTATTGCTAAAATCTATGGCTTTTTGGTACTCGCCTTTGGCATAATACATTTGAGCAATAAAAATGGGGATGGATTCAAATCCTTCATCTTTTATCTTTTCAAAACTTTTCAGGGCGCAATCATATTGCTTGTCGGTATAACACATATACCCATAATAATAGTTTGCCCGGGCATAGTATTCGCCTTGTTTATTTCTCAGGCTTTCAAAATGCGATTTTGCCAAATCATATTTTTTTGCTTTAAAAAATGAATAGCCCATTTTAAAATTCATTTCATCCGTTTTTGCTTCAGTCATGCCCGAAATATCGGTTTTGGCATAATATCCGGCGGCGGTTTTAAATTTATTATTATCAAAATAATAATTTCCTAATTCAAAATACACAAGGTTGTTCAATGCATTTTCAGGATTTTTTTCAAGCATTGATTCCAAGGTGGTTTCAGCATTTTCATGCCCCGATTTAAGATGGCCAATGGCGCGATAAATTTCAGCATCAATCTTTTTTAAAGGATCGTTTGATACTGCAATATACTCGGTAAATTGTTGGATAGCCGGGCCGTACAGTTCTTTTTGATACAATTCCAAGGCATAATTATAAACGTATTCGGGGCTGGTATAGACCGCGGTTTTTTGAGCCTGAGTATAACCGGCACTTATAACCAAAAGAATTAAAATCCATTTTTGCATACTATTGATAAAACGGCAAAGTTAGAAGTTAAGTGTATGCAGGTAATTAATAATTCTGAACAGCAGGAGTTGGGATTCTAATTATTTGTACAATATATGGTTGTTGGTTGAAATGTGTGAAATGGTGATTTGTTATTGGGTAATAAGAATTTAGATAATTATTTTTTACTTATCACAACCTTCCTTCAATCAAATCAATCAATAACGATTGTAGCCATATTATTCCAAGAGATTTTTTATCTACTAATTGGTTTATCAACCTTTTAAAATTATGGTCTCCTTCTATTGATGGGGATTTAAAAATATTTCTCAAATCATAAAAATTAATTGGGAAATCAAATTCAGTAATGTCAATACTTACATCTTTGCAACACTTTAAAATAAACTTTTCAATAGCTGGTTTTATGATAAAATAATGAATATGACCATTTGATTTATGAGTTATACCGTTTTTATCACTTTCAAGTCTTAATGATTGTAAAAAATCTTTTTTATTTTTATCCTCATCAATTACTGCTGCTACTTTAGGGTATAATTTTAAAAGTTCTCCCGATGTTTTTATTACTTTATTGATCCCATGCTGGTGCATAGGCCAATCCCTCTTCAATAAAACCTGAACCAAATAAGTATCTGCATAACACTCTGGTACTATTCGTTTCATACTAATTTACCTGCTTCTAAAAGTTGATGAAGATTAAAGAAAACATCATAACCAAACCTATTCAAATCATCCAACTCCGATTGATTTAATAATTTTAGTTTTGTTTCATAATTTTCATAATAAGTAAGATAAACATTCAAATCTTCTTCACTTGAGTTGTCTAATAAGGTTTCTAATAAATATGGACTATGAGTAGTTATAAAATACTGGTTTTTATAGTCGTTTACAATTCTATAACCCAAACTTTGGGTGTAAAGAGGAAACGAATGAACTTCAGGTTCTTCAAGGATTAGGATAGAATTTTCATTAGAATCAATAGCTGCAAAGTAAAATATCAAACGTTGCAGCGTATCGGCCAAACTTGAATAAGGATATTTATAGCTTAAAAGTCCATCCTTCTTCTCAATTTCAAATTTTCCTTCTTTTTGATAAAGGGTAAATTGCAAACCATAAGAATTTAAAATAAAGGCAATCTCCTTTGAAAGAACTTTATTGTGGTAAACAATCCAAAAAAGATTGCTACCATTGGGTGGAAGTAAGTAATTTGGTGATTTATTACTGATACTACTTATTTTTTTGTAGTCGTATTTTTTAAATGGGGAATTATAATTCTCCCTAAATTTTTTATCAAAAGTTAAAGTTTCAGGAAAATCTGTCAATACTGGTTTTATGCTATAATGATTTATGTTTTTATCATTCTTTGCATTTTCCAAAAAATTATTTACGAATTTATTTGAATTTTTAATGGTAATTAAATTTTCTACCCATTTGCTTTTTGATGAATGAATAAAATAATATTTTTTATAATCATCATCATAATGTTTAATAAAAGCAATATAATTTTCAGTATTAATTATTATGTCCTTATTAATATTGTCATCATAAAATAGATTGGAAGTTTCTTCAAACCGTATTAAATCTTTTAAAAAACCATCATTGTTGACTTGAGTATAACCAGCCCCTAATAATGTCAAAGCCTCTAAAATATTAGATTTTCCGACATTAGGTTTACCTATAAAAACATTTATTCGCTTAGCATAAAACGTTAAGTCCTTAATAGATTTAAAGTTTTGGATTTCTACATTCTTTATTGAATTATCCATTTTGCGAAGATATAAATTTTAACAATAGAGTTGAAAAACAGTTACAAACTTGCATGTAGAGTAATTTATACTTGCTACATAATAAATTTTTTTTTCATCTTTTTCTGTACCACCAATTATGGAATCAATATTATTTTCATAAACCTTATAATAATCCGGCGAGCCATTACCATCGTCTCGCGCAATCCATACAACCCACTATGTATTTTCCTGAAACACACTTTGTCAAAATAAACTGACACATAAAATGGTTGAAAACAATAAAGAAAAACACATTGCTTTCATTTTGAAAGAATTAAATTAGACCTTAATACCCCGGGGTATCAGCCAAAAACAAATCCCTGCTGTGAATGGATAGAATAGGTATTGGCGAATGATTAACCAATTGCTGGGCTGCGGTTCCCATAAACCAACTGCTGCTTTCGGTTTCTGTCATCATCATTATCAATCCTGCATTTTTTTCTATGGCATAATCAATGCAAGTTTGAGCTACACTGTTGCCCTGTCTTAACTCAAACGTATGTTTAATCCCAAAGTCATCGAGATATTTCATGGTTTGTTTTCCATATATATTTATTCGGTTATGCGTTTCTTCGGTTCTATCTTTACTAACCGATAAAATATGAATGGTGGAGCCATAAGCCTGAGCAAAAACTGCGGCATATGGTACTTTTTGACGGGTTTCAAAACTATTATCCAGAGGTAAAACAATATTGGAAAAGTCGGTTTTGGCCGAATCGGCCTGAACGGTAATAACAGGACAAATAGATGCAGCCACTACTCTTAACGCATTACTTCCTATCCAGTAAGGCTGGAATCCATTTAGCCCATGAGCGCCCATAAAAATAAGGTCAGCGGCAATTTCTTTTTCTGTAGCATGAATTTCACGGCTTACATTGCCCCGCTTTTCCATGTACTGAATGGGTACACCAATTTTTTCTGCCTCTTGTTGGATGTTGATATGGTATCCGTTTTCGGTTGATCTGGGATCTTTAACATTTACAACATAAAGGCTTGTGTTGAATATTTTGGCAGTATAGAGTGCCTTGCGCAATGCAATAACTGCGGCTGCGGAATTATCGAAGCCCATCAGGATTTTTTTGAATTTATATTCCATAACTCTAGGATTTTGATTCGAAGGTAATAAAATATCAGAATTATTTTAGTACTAATTTTTTATTGTCCATAAATTCAAACCAATGGAATTAATTTAAATATAAATCAAGCTTCAAAATAGAATTTTACGGAACAAAACTTTAAAAAATCACGAGAAATAATTCTCTGATTTTAACCTATTCAGCCAAAGTCCAAACATCGGTTCGGCCAATCATGCTTAATCCGACATATCCCCTAACTTTTAAGGTTTTTCCTTCTTTTTTTATGGTGCAGCTATAGGTCTTGCCATTTTTCGGATCGTAAATAGTTCCGTCATTCCATTCCTTATCACTTTTATCGTAAACAAAAAGTTTAAGGATTACCAAATCAATCATAGGGTTTTTGCGTTTGGTTTTATCCGGATTGTTTTTATCAACTCTCGGGCCGCCGTCATCTTCCTTATCTTTTTTAAGCCAAACTATTTTTCCGCAATATTTTTTGTTACCATCGCCGCATTTGTAAATCCTGATTTTAGAACTTTTTTCACCATTATACCAGGTTCCAACTATATCGTCGCTATTGGTTTGTGAATATGCAACCAATGATAAAAGCAAGGTTACAATTAATACTAATTTAATTTTTTTCATAAAGATTTTTTGTTTCGAAATACGGGTTTTAATATGAATAAATCTAAAAAAAATATTTCAAATTGTTTCAATCTTTGTTTGAGATGATACTTATGGAAATGAGTGATACAAAAGTATAAGAAACTATAAAAAAGTATTTGGGTTAAAGGGTAAATTTACTATTTTTGCACCCGTAAGATTTCGAAGGTTTTAAACCTTTAAAATCTTATAAAATGGTGATTGTAGCTCAGTTGGTTAGAGTGCTTGATTGTGGTTCAAGAAGTCGCGGGTTCAAGTCCCGTCTTTCACCCCAGATGAAAAATTTTCTTAAATTAATTGTTCTTTGTGTTTTGTTTTCATGTTCACAATCCAAAGATAATTCGACAGCGGATAAAGATTCAACAGCCGCTGCTGCTTTGCAAACTCCGGATATATTAGACACCACCGGTGGTAAAGGCGTTTTTTTTGTTAATCTTAACGACAGTCAGGAAGTAAAAAGCCCGCTAATGGTTAAAATGGGAGTGAAGGGCATGGAAGTGGAAATAGCCGGCGATATCCATGAATTGAAAGGCCATCATCATATAATAATAGATGGTGAAGCTATTGCTGATGGAGTGGGGGTACCCCTGGATGAAACTCACCTTCATTTTGGCAAAGCCCAAACCGAGGCAGAAATAAAACTTACTCCCGGTTATCATACCTTAACTTTACAATTTGCACGTGGCTCTCATGCTTCATACGGCCCGCGCTGGAGCCGCACCATTACTGTTAACGTAAAATAAACTGCCCATTATTTTATTCAGTTGGTTATAAGAAAATTTTTTCACTAAAATAACCGATACGTTTTGAACATAATTTTGTGTTTCATACCTTGCTATGAGATACAAATTGTTTTTTTTAATTATTGCAATCCCGGGATTTTTATTTTCTCAGGCTATTTATAAAAGATCTATTTCTTTTCAACAGGATTTTCATGATTATGGAATAAGTGTATTAGATGGCAATTTGTTGAACTTTGACAGCACC
The DNA here is from genome assembly GCA_964355045.1 of uncultured Chitinophaga sp. GTDB lineage: Bacteria > Bacteroidota > Bacteroidia > NS11-12g > UBA9320 > JABWCE01. The sequence goes on from CAYHCM010000058.1 coordinate 10,286, forward strand.
TTATCCCAAACATTTCGCATAGGGTATAATCGGATGGCATTTAAATCTGTTTTATTTTCAGCCGGAATTTCAAATGGCTTTTTATGGAACGACCGATTAGAGACGGCACGATTAAGTAAAAACTTTGCCATAGGTCTTGATGCTACTGTAATTTTTATGAGCAATAACGGAAAAATTTTTAGAAAAGACGCTCCTTTCTCTCCTTATTTTTCGTTTGGTTACCAATATTATTATATCAATAATTTAAAAAAGTTGGGTTACAAACCCAATGATATTTCATTGCAGTATGGATTGGGCTTTAATTTAAATTTTAGAAAACGATCTACTTTTCAGGTTCAAAGCACGCTTAATCAGCAATTAGGGGGAAAGTATAATACTCATTTTATACACAGAATTGGTTTTACCCAGGTAATTGATTTAAGCGGTGATGAGGGTGAAAAGAAGGTAATACCGGATGTGTTACCTAAAGATTATGATGGCGATGGTGTAGCCGACATTAACGATCAATGCCCGACCATTGCAGGCGATGTGGCTTCGTTAGGATGTCCGGCAGGTTATTTTGAAGAACAAAACAAATCCATTGCAAGGCTCGACTCGATGGAAGGTTTATTATTAAAACTTAAAACCAAAATGGAAAACCTTAATGCGGATATAGCGGCTCTAAATAAACTTAAAGGCCAGCCAAAACCTGCTCCTAAAATAGTAGAAACAACCAAGCCTAAAACACCTGATAAACCCGCTATTTCTCCGGTAAAACCGGATGAAACTAAAAAAACAACTCCTACTGTAGCGCCCAAAACAGGAGATGATAAAAACACTGAAATTGAAATTGTGAAAGAAAAAACCAATTCATATTATATAGTTACCATTTCGGCTCTTGATATGATTTATTCGGTAAATGAAGCCAAAAAAATTAAATCAAAATATCCAAATGTTAAAGTAATTGCACAGCCTAACGGGTTTTACAGAACAGCCATTTATTCGGGAACAGATAAACAAGAGGCCATTAAATTATTGGAAATTGTAACCGAAAACGGTACAAAACAAGCCTGGATAGCCTACTATTAATTTCATTATCAGCTTACATAAACTCACATATTGTTTGAACAATATATAAAATTATTAACCATCCCGATAATCCTGGGTTTCTGTTCCATTAAAGGTAGCGGCCAGCATTTTTTATTAAACACATCTTATTCGTTCCATCAGTTTTATGATTCAGGAATTTATAATATTAAACAACAGGGAAAAGCTTCGGCAAATATTGCCAATATTGGCCTTTTATTTAATTACCGGCATTTTGATTTAGGTATTGAAATGAACGTTGGTACATTAAAATCTTATGGTTTTGAAAATAATATGTATTCAAAATTAAATGTAACAGGAGTTAATACGTTGTTGAATTACCATTTTATAAATTCAGGATTTAAGTATTCCGTTGACCCTTATCTGTTATTAGGCTATGGATTTAAAAGTGTTTCTATAAACAATCAAATTAAGAACTATAAACAGGTATCCTATGGTTTGGGTTTAAATTTTAAAATTTCCGAAAGAATTAAGCTGTCTTTAGCAGAGTCATTCAATCTTACTTTTAAAAATTTATTATTTAATAATTTGCAAACGTTAGTGGGTTTGCAGTGCTCTTTTACAAAATCAAATGTTAAATTATTAAAAAAGAATAAAGAAATATTTAATCAGAAAATAAAAGAAGACAGTGTGAAATATTACTCTCAAATAAGAGATTTTGAATGGAGATTGACTATTAGAGATCAAAAATTAAAAGATAGCCTTGAAAACGAGATTGCGCTTCAAAAAGTAGCTATTAACAAATTAGTAAATGAAAAAAATAATCTTGCAGAATATACGGTTTCGTTAAAAAATCAAATTATTCAGATACGGAAAAATTGTTGGGAGGTTTACACTATCTATAAAGTTTCGCAGGACACACTAATTAAATTAGAGAGCCTTCCGGTAAATAACCAAGTTTGTTATACGTCTAAATATTTACCTTCAAAATCAGAGCTTAAAAATATTAGTGAAATAAAAGGAACTGTTTTGGTTTGCACAAATCCCTATAATTATTATAAAATTTGTATTGAGGCTAATATCCGTGAGCCGATAATTCCTTCTGATTTTTTAAGGTATTATCCTGAGGCTGAAATATGGAAAAGGGATTAGGATTGAAAAATCCAAAATCCAAATTCCAAGAAGGGTTGTAGCAAATGCTTTGGTTCTTTGATATTGGAATTTGGGGCTTGAGTCTTTTTTTGCGCCACATAGTATAATTATATGATTTTATCGAAACTTAATTGAAGATATTAAATCTTTAAGATTTAATTTGCGGAAAAAATTTATAACCATGATACATAAAATCAAACCTATTTTAAGTCTTGCTTTTTTATTAATTAACTCAATAGCCTTTAGTCAGGTTTTTCAGGCTACTGCTAAAGTAGATGGAGCAGTAGAAGAGTTCGAATTAATTGAAATTGCTGCTCCGCAGCCCGGCCAACCATTTATAGCTTATGAAAAATACAGGCTGTTAAGTAATGATTTAACGCTGATAATTCATGAAGATCATTCTGACCCGCTTGTGCATGTTCAAATAGCCTACCACGTAGGTTCGGCACGAGAAAGTGTAAGGAACAGCGGCTTTGCTCATTTTTTTGAACACATGATGTTTCAGGGTTCGAAAAATGTAGCGGATGAAGAACATTTTAAATTGATATCGCGGGCAGGAGGAAACAATAATGCCTTTACGTCATTTGATCAAACGGTTTATATAAACACCGCCCCCAGCAATTTTACAGAAACCCTGCTTTGGCTTGAGGCTGATAGAATGGCAACTTTGTTGGAAGGATTTACCCAGGCAAAATTTGAAAGCCAGCGCAATGCGGTGAAAAACGAAAAGAAACAAGGGTTGGATAACCAACCTTATGGAATGTTGCAAGAAGTTATGTTTAAAACAATGTTTGCAAATTTGCCGGCTTATGAATGGACGCCAATAGGTTTTACTGATGATTTGGATATAGCTACTTATGAAGATTTGAGAAAGTTTTTTTTAAGATGGTATAAGCCTAATAATGCTACCATAGTTGTTTCGGGCGATGTAAATCCGGAGGAAGTTAAGGCTTGGGTTAGCAAATATTACGGAACCTTAAAAAAAGGGAAGCCAGTTAAAAAAATGAAAATGCCGGCACCTATTTTGGCTTATGATCAATATGTGGAAATACCCGATAATATTTATTTGCCACTTACGCTAATGGAATGGCCCACGGTTCCTGAATTTCATAAAGATCAAAATGCCTTGGATATATTAGCCTATGTCTTGGCAGGAAATAACAGTTCGCTGCTTTACAAAAAATTTGTGAAAACCGAGGATGCCGTTCAGGTTTCGTCGAGCAATAGTTCATTGGAATTAGCAGGGCTAATGGAAATAGATGTGGTAGCTGCCTATGGCGGACTAACGGTAAAAGAAGTTGAAACCCGGATACGGGAAGTATTAAATGAATTTAATACCAAAGGCTGCACAAATGAAGAGCTTAAAAAGGCTAAAACTGTTCTTAAAACCAGTGCAATAAATGTGATGGATGGCGTGATGTCGAAGGCTTTAAGATTGAGTCATTGGAATATGCTGCTCAATAAAAGTTATAACCTTACCGATGAGCTTGCTGCCATTGAATCGGTAACTACGGAAGATGTGATGCGGGTTTTCAGAACGTACATTAAAGATAAAAAATGTATTATTATTAACGTGGTTCCTCAAGCCAAGGAATTTGAAGATACCGCCAAAGGAAAAAGTGTGAACCCGCATGCCGGTGAAGATAAATTTATGGATCCTCAATACGACGGATTGGCTTATGAGCCACCTGCTGATAATTTTAACCGGTCGCTAAAACCAGACCCCAAACCTGTTTCAATGGTTAATTTACCTCAATATTATCAGGAAAAATTTGACAACGGATTAAAAGTTATAGGTACCCGAACCAGCGAAAGCCCAAAGGTAATTATTTCCTTTAATATGGAAGGCGGCCAATTGGTTGAAACCGGAAAATATCCAACCGGAACGGCTTCTCTTACAGCCAACCTAATGACAGAAGGAACTGCGGCTTTAACCTCAGAGGAATTTCAATCGGAACTTGATATGTTGGGAAGCATTATAGCATTTGGAAGTTCAGACAATGGAACAAATTGTTACATGAGTTGCTTGCGTGAAAATTTGGATGCAACGCTTCGATTATTGGAAGGAGCATTAATGACACCACGATTTGATGCTGCCGATTTTAAAAGGGTAAAAAAACAAATGCTTGAAGGAATTCAAAGCAATAAAAAAAGTCCTTCGGCTATGTCGGATATAGCATATAACCGGATTTTGTTTAAAGGTACATTAATAGAAGAATCGAATACCGGAACATTTAAATCGGTTGACAAAATTAAACTGGCCGATGTAAAAGATTATTATAACAAATTCTATTCGCCATCAGTTACCAATCTGGTAATTTCGGGTGACATCACCAAGGAAGAAGTTTTGGATAAATTAAGTTTTTTGAAAAAATGGCCTGCTAAGGCTGTTGCTATTCCTTCCATCGGCACCTTACCTGCAATGACCAAGGTTCAAATATATTTAATAGATAAACCTTATGCACCGCAGTCGGTGGTTACTGTAGCCCAGAGCCATATTCCCTATGATTACAATGGTGATTATTTTAAAACCAACGTGATGTATTTTCCTTTAGGTGGTAATTTTAACAGCCGCTTAACCATGAATATTCGCGAAGAACACGGATATGCCTATAGCCCTCAATCAGCATTTTATGGCAATAAACAATATGGTTCATTTTACTGGCAAGGCGATATACGAACCAATGCTACTGATAGCGCCATTCGTGAAGTAATGAAAGAAATTGTAAATTACAAAGAAAATGGAATAACAGAGGAGGAATTAAAATTTACCAAAAGTTCGTTGATGCTGGCCGATGCCTTAAGATATGAATCGCCTAACCAAAAGGCGAATTTTTTGAACCGGATTATCACGTATAATTTGCCGCCAACTTATGTTACTGAGCAAATGCAAATTATTGAAGGACTTACCAAAGCCGATATTGATGCCATAGCTAAAAAAATGTTGCATCCCGAAACTATAACCATCATTGTGGTAGGTCATGCTTATAAAATTCGCGAATCGCTGAACAAGCTGGGCTATGGTAAAGTTAAAGAAATAACATTGGATTAAGGTTTTAATATGATTAATAATTTAAAAAAAGGGAAGCTTTGGCTTCCCTTTTTTTATAGGTTTGAGTCTACGCCAACCAGCATCCTGAATAGTTTTACATTAAAAAAATTTTACTTTTGGTAGAAATTACAACCGATGACCAAATCAATCATTTTCAAATTTAAGTTTCGACAAATCTCTGCTTGCATGAAAAATAGTTACAATTTCGACCATAGTTTCATTGGCAATTTGATAAATAATTCTAAAATTTCCTTCGATTAACTCTCTTAATATTTCAATATTAAATTCAGGAACTATCTTTCCTGACCTAATATTATTTCTCAATATTTTAGTTCTTAATCTTAACTTATCAATCGTTCTTTTAGCATAAAAAGGACTATTTTTAGCTATATATTCATAAATCTGTTTGAGATCATTTTTCGATTTTTCAGACCAAATTATTTGTACCATTTTTGCACTTCCTTTTCAAGTTCTGATTCCGTAAGAGTTCTTCCTTCCTTAATATCCTTCAAACCTTCTTCCACATTTTCAATAAAGCTAATATGTTCGAATAATTCGTCAATGGTAAACTCTTCATTCAATGTTTCCACCGTTTCAATAACTTTTCTTTTTAAAAGCATATAAATTATTTTTGATTTCAAATTTACTTGTTTTTTTATAATATGGTTAATTTAATAACACATAAATTAAATTTTAAGGATTAATTAGTCCATCATTTTAATAAAGTTTTAAAATAAATCGCCAAAATTAAAAATTCATTAAAAAGATAGCAACGTTGCACTTAGTTTTGCACCTGCAATGATTACGGTTTTTTGAAGAACTGAAAATTAAAATTGCTACACATGCAAACCTGCGCATATCCATGATAAAAGACATTGCCGATAAAATAATTCAGCTTATAAAAAGGAGAGAAGATCCTGATCATCAATCAGCCCTTTTACGAAAAAGTTGTTCACCTCTGGAAATAAGGGAAGCTATAGATATTGCAATTTCAGACAAAGGAACGGACTTAATTACCTTGAATAGTTTGATTGATAAGGTAATTGATTATAGTGTAAATACTGATCACGCCTTATTTATGAATCAAATGTATGGCAAACAACATTCGGTAGCAGTGCTTGGCGACATACTTACCACCTTGCTCAATACCTCGATGTACACTTACGAGGTAGCCCCTGTAATGACGGTTATTGAAAAAGAATGTATCAACCGCCTATGTTCATTTGTCTGGAATACCAAAGAAGTAAACGACGGAGTTTTTACACCCGGCGGCAGCATATCAAACATAATGGCTATGATATTGGCCCGTAATTCAAAATTTCCGGAATCAAAAATAAATGGACTATTTAACGCTCCGCGTTTTTCAATATTTATTTCTGAACAGGCACATTATTCATTTATAAAAGGAGCTATGGTTTTGGGATTTGGCGACTCTTCTATCGTAAAGGTGGCTACAGATTCTGAGGGTAAAATTAAAATATCATCACTTTGCGAAGCAATTGTTAAAGAAAAAAATGAAGGCCGAATTCCATTGATGATAGTTGGTGTGGCAGGAACTACTTTTTCCGGAAATTTTGATAATTTGGAATCCTTAGCTGAAATAGCAAAAAAAGAAAATTTATGGTTTCATGTGGATGCAGCCTATGGTGGTTCCCTATTATTTTCAGAAAATGAAAAGTATAAACTAAAAGGAATTGAACTGTCCGATTCGGTAACCTGGAATTTACATAAAATGATAGGCATACCATTGATTTGCTCAGTTTTGCTAACCCAAAAAACCGGCGATTTAAACGATTCATTTTCTGTTACTGCCGATTATCTTTTCCATGAAGATAACGATTGGGATTTAGGACGCAAATCATTGCAATGCGGCAGAAGGGTTGATGCCTTAAAACTTTGGCTGGCCTGGAAATATGAAGGGGATAATGGCTTTGAAAAACGAATAGATTGCTTGATGAAAATTTCACGATTGTTTGCCGATGAAATTCGGAAATACGATACCATTGAATTGCTTCAGATTCCCGAGTCGCCTATTATTTGTTTTAGATTTTGGCATAATGAATTGCCCCTTGGTTTATTAAATAGTGTGAATAAAAGAATACGTGAAAAAATATTTCACAACGGACATATTCTTTTTAATTATTCTACCTATAACAACATCGTTTACTTACGATGTGTAATTTCTGATCCAAATATTAACCGTAATCTGATTAATTCAATATTGAAAGAAGTAATTGCAGCGGGTGATATTTTGCTTGAAGAATGCAGGCATAAGCTTTAATATTTTTTTTTATTGAATTAATCCGGATAAAAATCTAACATTGAAAAACTAAATTCAATGAAGATGAAAATACTTTATACAGTTCTTTTTGTTTGTGTTTCATGTTTTAATAGTTACGCTCAGGATTTAATTCCAGGCCAATGGCCGCACCTTAAAGGGTATTGGAAATTTCAGGATACAAAAAATCTTACCAAGGCTACGGTTGGCAATAAATTGGTTTTGGTAGGCACGCATCAGCAGGTGGCAGGAGCCGCTTATGGTGATACAGCTATACGAATAGCCGTGGGAAGTTATTATAAATATGCCCATGGAATTGCTGCAAATGGGGGAGGAGATTCGGTAAACCGCTATACCTTGATGTTCGATTTTAAGGTTCTAAGTTTTAAACAATGGCATACGTTTTTTCAAACAGATACCACCAATACCAACGATGGAGAATGTTTTATACGACCCAATACCACCACCAAACCTGCACGAATTGG
>CAYHCM010000058.1:18378-20672 GCA_964355045.1 uncultured Chitinophaga sp.
TTCGATACCTGTCTTTCCACCAAAGAAATTGAGAAAATAGGTACCATTGAACCATGTATAGCCAATCCGCCAAAAATAAATTTGGGCAGAGATACCACCTTGTGTGCCGACTTAACCCTAAGTTTAAATGCAGGTGCAAACTATGTTAATTACCAATGGTCGTCAGGTAATAAGCTTCCTTTTGAATTGATAGATGCCAACAGTTTAGGTATTGGGAAAAAAACGGTTTGGGTAAAAGTAACCGACCGGAACGGCTGCAAAGGTTCTGACACTATTTTAATAAATTATCTGGCCTTGCCATTCATAAATCTTGGAAATGATACCGCTTTTTGCAAAGGCAACACTATTAAATTAACAGGAGGCACCGATTTAAGCCATAAATATAATTGGAAAATTATGCCTAAAGGAACTTCCATTTCCACGGCTAATACCATTACTGTAGACTCATCAGGAAAATATATGGTACAGGTTACTTCTACGCAAAAATGCGAAAACACCGATACGATAAATATTGTTGTAAATAAAAATCCCGGCAAGCCAAAAATTAATATTATTGGTAATACATCCCTTTGCAAAGGCGACAGTGTAAAATTAGAAGGGCCCGGCAGTTTTGCATTTTATAAATGGTCAAACGGATTATCAGTTCAACACATTTATATCAGTAAATCGGAATCATTAACTCTTAAAGTTGTTGATAACAATGGATGTGAAAGTCCACTTTCTGATACCATAAAGGTAGAGGTTTATAATTTACCTCCGCCACCGGTAATTCAATTAACAGGTACTGAAACTTTTTGTGATGGCGATAGCCTTATTCTTACTGTTACCAAAGGGTATAAGCAATATATTTGGCAAGATGGATTGGGAAATGCCACAAGAATTATTAAAAAACCGGCTATATATAAAGTGTATGTAAAAGATAGTAATAATTGCGTAAGCCCGGTTTCCAATTCGGTTTTTGTAACGGTATTATCCATTCCGCCCAAGCCATCAATTTCCATTACCGGCAATACAACTTTTTGCGAAGGAAATACCGTTAAACTCTCTGGCCCTGCGAGCCAGCCCGGATATTTATGGACTGATAGCAGCAAAATAAAAGATATTGTAGTTGGTAAATCGGGCAATTATGGATTAAAAGTTAGGGGTAGCAACGGATGTTTTAGCCCCTGGTCTGATTTTGTTAAGATTACTGTAAATCCAATTCCACCGCAGCCTAAAGTAGTCTTGGGAAATAAGGACAGTTTGAAAAGCAATACCCTTGCGGAAAGGTATAAATGGTTTAGAAACGGAATTATTAAAATGGATACCACATTTGCTATTTATTCCATCAATACCGGTTATTTTCAGGTGCAAATAGCTAATAAAGGATGTTGGTCAATACTTTCCGATTCGCTTTATTTTAAAAATTTAGGTATAAAAGAAAATATAAGCAACAATTCAAAACTTAAAATTATCCCGAATCCGGTGAATACTTCGGCTTTAATTATTTTGGAAAATGGTAATGGTTCAGGCGAGGTTTTTATTCGAATTTATGATATAAGGGGAAGTAAAGTGTTGGAAGAAAAATTAAATTATTCTCAATTAATCAAAGGATTTCCTATCAATTTAGAGAATATAAAAAAGGGATTCTATTTATTGAGAGTGATAGCCGGGGATGAAATAAATGCTATGTGGATTGGAAAATTATAATTTATTTTTACTTTAACAGATTCGAATGTGTTGGTGTTTGGTGTTGATCCGTGGAGACACGAATCAAAGGCGGAGGTTTTATTTAAAATATAAACCTAAAATCATTAAGGTAGTTGCTACAAAAAAGGTTATAAACCATTTAATCATATCCGCCTTTGAATTGGCAATATCTACTTTTAGTTCTGATCTTAAATTAGCAATATCTAATCTTAACTCAGCCCTTAGATTAGCATTGTCTGATTTTAATTCTGTTCTCAAATTATTAATATCCTTTTGAACTATTTGCTCAAATTTTGAACTTTCGGTTTCTACTTTCTGGTCAATGGCTTGTTCAATTTTACTCACGAATATTTTAGCCTTCTCCTTATCTTTAATAAATTCAGAAGTTAACTCAAAAAGTAAGAAACTTACATCGGCTGTCATATATTGAAATTATTGAACAAAAATACGAATTTTAATTATTTATCAATAATTAAAATTCCGAAGCTAAAGCAAAGGCGGATTAAATCACAATTGGTTAATACTCCGATTCGAGGTTATTCATATCGGTGGAGGTATTTTTAGCCCAAACCGCTTTTGTATTGCAGATGGCCAAAACCAATAAT
>CAYHCM010000059.1:0-15040 GCA_964355045.1 uncultured Chitinophaga sp.
TTTAGGTTGATGTAAACGGGGAGTTTGAAATTTGAAATTTGGAATTTTGCCTTAGGCGGATTAAATTTTAAAAAAAAATCCTTCACGCTTTTTTCTTTCTTTGCACCTAAAATAATTCCTTGCTATTTAATTCCATTCCCTTTTTTATTTTTTTACCGCTGGTAGTTTTAATTTACTACCTCCTGCCCTTTCGGGTCCGATGGATATTTCTGTTGGCAGCCGGATATGTGTTCTATGGATTTTTGCATCCGCAGTTTCTTATTTTACTTTTACTTTCTACCTGCGTTGATTTTTATTTTGCCCTTAAAATTTCACAGTCTGAAACATTAACGTATAAAAAAATTTATCTGGCCACAAGCTTATGCTTCAATATTGGTTTATTGTTTATTTTTAAATACCTGTCGCTGTTTTTGAATGAACCCGATCCTGCAATTTTTAATATTGCCAGGGCTGCCGAACCATTTAAAGGTGTACTAAAAGAAGCCATTTATTATTCAATACCCGTGGGTATATCGTTTTATACCTTTCAATCGTTAAGCTATACCTTTGATGTGTATTACGGCAGGCAAAAAGCCCAAACCAGTTTGACCCGATATGCCGCCTTTGTGGCTTATTTTCCTCCTTTAGTTGCAGGTCCTATCGAGCGATTCCATCATTTATCCACCCAAATATTTACTAACCATAAACCGCTTTATAAAAATTTTGCCAATGGTTTTCGGCTCATGCTTTTGGGTTTTTTTTTAAAAATGTGCATTGCCGATAATGCCGGAAACTACGCCGATTTAATTTTTAATAAACCCCATGATTATTCCGGAGCCTCAGTTTTATTGGGCATGGTAATGTTCGGTATTCAGATTTATGCCGATTTTTCGGGCTATTCACTTATTGCTATGGGAGCTTCTATTTGGCTGGGAATTCAGTTGGTTGATAATTTCAGAACGCCTTATCTTTCATGTTCGGTATCGCAATTTTGGAAACGCTGGCATATTTCGCTTACCAGTTGGTTTAAGGATTATCTTTATATTCCGCTGGGCGGTAATAAAGTTGGAGTGCCGCGATGGGTTTTAAATATTTTAATCGTTTTTTTGGTCAGTGGATTTTGGCACGGGGCCAATTATACGTTTATAATTTGGGGTGCTATCCATGGCATTACCTATCTATTGGAACATTTTACAAAACCATTTATAAATATTTCAGAATCAAAACTTAAAATCATACGTTTTTTAGGAGGTATCAAAACGTTTGTTTTGGTTACCATTGCCTGGGTGTTTTTCAGAGCCGATAATTTTGAACATGCCCAACAGGTTTTTAAAGCATCTTATAAACCTTTAGGCTCTAAAACTTTAGAGATAAGTTTATGGGTTTGGATGGTAATTGCCTTATTTATAATTATTGATATAACCCTTTATAATAAACGGATTGATACTTTTTTAGAAGCAAAAAACGTGTGGATTCGCTGGTCGGTTTATGCTATTTTGATTGGATGTATTTTAATGTTTTCAGGAACTGTGAAACATCCGTTTGTTTATTTTCAATTCTGACTTTGCCACTAAAACACGAAAACACTAAATAACACTAAATGAATATTATAAAAACAGCACTTAGAATAATTGTCCTTCTATTTATAGCAGGGATTTTCAATGCTGTTTATACCCGTTATATCTGGCCTCAGGAATTAGCAAAAGAAGGACCTGAACTTAATAAATTATTACGTATAAGCGATTCGTGCGATGTGATTTATTTTGGCGAATCGAGTAATATTAGTTACGATCCTGTTAATGATTCTGCGAAAAGCCAAAGAAAAAGTATTAGCAGTTTAATAGCTGAACTTACTCCTCACAAAGTGATTGGGGACATTACCCATCAGGCCTTTCATGCCGGAATTTATTTATCCTTGATTAAACGCATTAAGCCTAAGAGCAAAGTAAAAACCATTATTGTCACTCTTAATTTAAGAACACTGGGTCCGGCCTGTATTCATTCGGAACTGGAAACTGCACTTCAAAAACAGGCCTTGTATTATGCCTGCGAACCGCCGGTTTTAATTCACATAAGAGCGGCCCTAAGCGATTATGATAATGTTTCATACCATGAGCGTGAATATAGAATTTGGAAACATTGGATATACGATAGTCTAAAAGTTAAAGGAATCGCTTTTCCTTTTTACAATGTTAGAACCTGGTGCGAGGCTATTAAATTTCCTAATGCTAATGGAATTGATGATATGCCCAAACGCACCCTTGCTGATAATTATATTAAAGCCTACGCTTTTGTTGTAAATAAAAATAACCCGCGGGTAAAGGATTTGGATGAAATAGTGACCATTTGCAAAGCAAAAAATATAAAACTTATTTTCAATCTTTTGCCTGAAAACACAGGGTATGCCGATAGTCTCGCCGGAAAACCACTGTTGCAATTGATGCACTATAACCGGGATTATTTAATAAAGCGATTTAAAAACCCGAATGTAATTGTTGTAGATAATTTGGAAGCCGTAAAAGGCCGTGATTATACCGACCAAAACTGGACGACAGAACATTATAATTATACCGGGAGAAAAATTATTGCTGAAAATGTAGCGAAGGTTTTGAGGTAAAATATTTGATTCGATTTAAACTTTTCCGAAGTTTTTGGTCAGCCTAAGGCGGATGGAAAAGTTAAAAATACTGATATTTATTTCGCCTCCACATATTCTAATATATCTGCCGGCTGGCAATCCAAGGCTTTGCAGAGCGCTTCGAGGGTGCTAAACCTTACAGCCTTTGCTTTGCCCGTTTTTAAAATGGAAAGGTTGGAAAGGGTAATATCCACTTTACCCGATAATTCGTTCAGGCTCATTTTCCGTTTGGCCATCATCACGTCAAGGTTTACTATTATTGGCATGGCTTTAAATCGTTAAATCGTTTTCCTGTTTAAGCAACATTCCGTGTTTGAAGATTTCGGCCAATATTAAAATCAAAATGGCGGGTAGAACTCCGTATAACAAACTTTCGTAAATAATATTAAAGGTATTTTGAGAACCAATGGTATGCCCCTGTATCTCTATATTTTGTTCAATTACCTTCGAAAACCAGTAGCTACGCAGTTTTTGTAAAACAGGAGCTATGGCAATAATAATAGCGATAATTCTCAAACGCCTGATTACACTTAGTTCAAAAACCTTATTGCGTTTTAGATTGGTAAATATTAGCATTAATTGAAATGTGATTACAAGCCAACACAGGTCATGGATAATTTGCAAAAGGATAACTAAAACCGCCTTGTCTTGAAAGGCCTTTTTAAAATCGCTGTAATAAAAAGCAACGATAGATGAATTATACACACGTAATTTAACCGATTTACCTATACTGTCGGATTGAATAATCGTAGGCGGTTCGCATGAAAGTCCGGAAATTCGAATATGCCCATACGTTGTAAGTTGCCAAACCGAATCGTTCTTATTATTCCACCCGCCATAACCATATTTTAAATTTCGTGGAAATACATGATACCCAAAAGCAATTAAATGAATTAAAAAGCCCAAAATAAAAATCCAAAACATGGCATTGATGAGAATAAGATACGGTCTGTTTTTCATTTTTTTTTTATTTTAAAAGTGGGGCAAACATAATCTTTATTTTTTGATAAACAAATTATATTTATTGTTTATCAATATATTTTTATTATTTATACGTTATTTTAAGGAAGGCTTCGCTTTGAGCGAAGCCTTCCTTTTCTGAAAGCGAAGCCTTCCTTCTCTCCCATTTTCTCAATAAAAAACTAAATTTGCACACATGACCTACCGCATTTCAGCCATAGCCAACATTCTAAATGGAAATGCCAATTTATCAAATCCTGATTTTCAAATAAAACATTTAAGTATTGACAGCCGAAGGATTATTGAACCCGAAGCTACCTTGTTTTTTGCCATAGCCGGGCCGCGAAACGATGGGCATAATCACATTTCTGAACTGATTAATGAAGGTATAAAATGTTTTGTGGTCAATCATATTCCGGGTAATATTTTTAGGGAAGGTATCAATTTTATTATAGTTGATGATACCATAAATGCCCTTCAAAAACTGTGTGCTCATCATCGTCAGCTATTTCAATATCCTGTAATTGGTATTACCGGTAGCAATGGGAAAACCATTATTAAAGAATGGTTATATCAAATTCTTCACTCCAAACTTAGAATTGTAAGAAATCCAAAAAGCTATAATTCGCAGGTAGGCGTTCCTTTGTCGGTTTGGCAAATGGATGATACATTTGACCTGGGAATTTTTGAAGCGGGAATTTCATTGCCGGGAGAAATGGAAAAGTTGGAAGAAATTTTAAAACCATCCATAGGGATTTTTACAAATTTGGGTGATGCCCATTCCGAAAATTTTGAATCATCCGATGAAAAGGGATTTCAAAAGCTAAAATTATTTAAAAATTGCAAAATTTTGATTTCCAAATTGGGTGATATAAATGTGGATGATTTAATAGCCAATTGGATATCACAAAAAAGTTGGCGGCAAGTGATTACATGGAGTGACACAAATACACAGGCTGATTTATTTATAAAAAAAATTGATAAAAATATTTCCGCCACTTATAAAGGCAAAAGTTTCAAATATTCCATTCCATTTGATGATATGGCATCTTTTGAAAATGCAGCTTTTTGCTTGCTAACAGCTTTGCATCTTGGGTTTGAACCGGATTTTATTAGTCAAAAATTGATGGAACTGCAACCTGTAGAAATGCGATTGCAAAAAATGGAGGGAATTAACAATACTATTTTAATAAATGATACCTATAATTCAGATATAAACTCGCTTGAAATATCGGTTGACCTTATTACCCGACAGGATAATTCCAGAACCAGAACGGTGATTTTAACGGATATTTTACAAACAGAAAAAACCTCTACAGAGCTATATTCTACAGTCAATTCCATTTTAAAAGCCAAAGAAATAAACCGGTTTATTGGGATTGGTCCGGAGTTGGAAGCCAATGCCCGATTAATAGAAATACCCAACAAAACCTTTTATCATTCCACCGAAAATTTCCTTTCAAAGTTTGATTTAAAAACATTTAAAAATGAAACTGTTTTATTGAAAGGTGCCCGAAATTTCAATCTGGAGCAAATTGTAAAACTACTGGAAAAACAAACCCATCAAACAGTTTTTGAAATAAACCTTTCGGCCATTGAAGCCAATTTTAGATATTTCAAATCGTTGGTTCCCAAACAAACTAAAATTATGGGAATGGTAAAAGCTTATTCCTACGGTTCCGGAAGTTTTGAAGTAGCCAAACTATTGCAGGATGCAGGAGTTGACTACTTAGCCGTAGCCTATACCGATGAGGGTGTAGCCTTGCGCCAAAAAGGAATTACCAAACCCATCATGGTAATGAACCCCGATGACAAGGCGTTTGATACCATGCTTGAATATAATTTGGAACCCGAAATTTACAGTTTCGGCTTATTATATTCGTTTATAAAAGTTTGTGAAAATTTAGGAAAATCGGGAGTCGGTATTCACATAGAGTTTGATACCGGAATGCATCGTTTGGGTTTTTCGTCCCACGATGTTGAGCAATTGAAGACCGTACTTTTAAACTATCCGTTTATTGAAGTAAAAAGTATTTTCAGCCATTTGGCAGGAAGCGACGAAAGCAGGTTAAAAGAATTTACATTAAATCAAATTTCGTTATTTAAAAATATTGGTGACAAATTAATAGCGGTTTTACCAAACAAACCGCTTTTACATATTTTAAATAGTGCTGGGGTTTTGCATTTTCCACAGGGGATTTTTGATATGATTCGATTGGGAATAGGGCTTCATGGTATTGACCCTTCCGACTATAACAGAACTGCTTTAACTGAGGCGGGAAGTTTGAAATCCTATATTTCACAAATCAAAAAAATAAAAGCCGGCGAAGGCATAAGCTATGGACTTCATTCTATCAGTGATAAGGAAAGAGAAATTGCCATTGTTGCCATTGGATATGCCGACGGACTAAACAGAAAACTGAGCAATGGCAATTGGCAGGTTCTCATAAATAATAAAAAAGCGTCAACGGTTGGTAATATTTGCATGGATATGTTTATGGCTGATGTATCAGAAATTAATTGTAAAGAAGGTGATGAGGTATTGATTTTTGGTAAAGGAATATCTATTGAAACCATGGCTGAAAAAATAGGAACCATTCCTTATGAGGTGCTTACGTCTATTTCTCCTCGCGTAAAACGAGTGTATTGGTACGAGTAATCATGGAAAAACAGGGAGAGAAATAATTATTCTAAACTCCGCTTACTAATATAAAATTCGTAAATTATTTTTTTTTACAATAACTTGTTGTAATTTAGTTTACTTTTTTTTAAAATATTAGTTTAAATATGATAGATTTTTTATACCCAATCCTTTTTAATACAAGCGTCTTAATAGCCCTAACCTTCCTGCATTTTTTCTGGCTTATTGGTGGTAAAACCGGGTTAAAATATGCATTCCCCCATAATTCAAAACATAGAAATAAAATTTACAGACCCCGAACAATTGTACTTTTTTTTACCACACTAATTTTAGCAGTCATGACATGGTTTTGCCTGGCACTTACCGATTCTTTCAATAAGGTGTTTGATAATGAAACCATAAGATGGGGAAACAGAATTTCAGGAATAATTTTTTTGGCAAGGTCAGTTGGCAATTTTAGATACGTGGGACTTACCAAAACTTTTAAAAACACCGAATTTGCCCAGCTTGATACCTACGTTTATTGTCCTCTGTTTTTAATTATGGCCATTTGTGCTTTTATTTCGACACTGCACATTTAAAAAGACCACGAGTTGTCTCTTACATTATAGTTTTCGATAGAGAATTTTAAACCCTGATAATAACCCCCGCTGTTATTATAGCCATTTGAATAATACACACCTATCTTAAATGTTTCGCGCAGGAGTTTGAAAACTTTATTTATTCCATAACATATTTCAATGTGACGCATATTATTTTCAAACGCCCATAGAATGGACGAACCTGCCGAAGCATTGATATTAAATCGCTTGAAAAACGGTACCCCGCTGGTTAAAAAACCATTAAAACTATGCCAGTAATGCGCTTCCAGATACCAACTAAAAGTAGGAAATGTTTTGGGTAAAAGCTGATATGTGCCTAAGGGGCTGGTTAATAAAAATGGGTCACCTTGTCGTTGGTACTTATAGTCAACAATTGGCAACATAGTGGTATCAAAAAATTTGCCGGTACTTATATTATATTTTGCAATGCCTATCCTTCCATAATTTATGGTTTGGCTTATGGAGGATTGTAAATAATAAAAATCAACATCGCTATTGAACAAATCTTTAACACCTTGATTATAGACAACAGAAAACGTAGGGTATTTGCTGCCTAAAATTATTTTTTCCTTTGGTTCCCTGATATACTGTTGTTTGGGGGTATAGCTGAGTATGAGTTTGATTTCTGTTGACTTATGTGGCTTAAACTGTTTAGGTATATTATTTTTTGGAAATATTTTATCTCCTATTTCTGCAAATTCATAATTGCTTAAATCCTGTCGGTCGCTTAAGGTTAGATAGGAGGAAAAATACAATCCATTTACCACTTCAAAAACATGACCCAACTGCAATCGCCTTTGATCAAAAAAATTGCTCCGCCGAAACATATTTATGTAAGCATCAAACGAATTTATCATCATAAACTCGCGGGCAGCATACAGGTAGTATCTGGCCCTTTTTACAGGATTGTAGAGATGTGAAAGATATACTGACCCTTTCAGATCATTATTTATAAACCCGTAACTTATAAATGGTGAAAAAAGAACAGACTGCCGATTTTTAAACTTTTTATTTAGTTGAAGAAAATAAGCTGCCCTAAAACCGCCTATTTGTCCCGGCTGAACCATTGCAAATAAAGGAGCAAAATCTATTCTGAGTTTTTTTTCCCGGTTAATATGGCCTTGCCCCCACCACAACACTTTCAAAAATGTTACTCTGTTAAATACCTTATCTATCGAATCTAAATAAGCTTTGCCGGTCCTTACCAAATTTATACTATCGCGGAAATGCGTAAAGATAACTTCATTCTTATTTAGGGTATCTTTTCGTTGAAGGTTCCACCAATCGGCATTCCGGTCGTATGCCGAATCGAATGCTGCGCTAATTTCATTTCCAAAAAAACGTGATGGTAATTTTAAATTAGATTCATAGCCCGAGTAATGAACTATAGTTTTGCCTTCACGCTGCCCGTTTTTAGCCTTTTTGGTATAGCTAAATATTTGGCTTTTTAAAAAAACAAAACCATTTGAATGTAATGCGTATTCCTGTTTTAATCCGAACGAAGTGTAAAGCGGAATATGATTGGGACTTACAGAAAAATTAATGCTTTTAATAATCCAAAGGCTGTCGTATATCTCGGTTTCTCCACTGAATAAGGCGTTCCCAATTTTTCGGGGAATTACTTTAATACGATAAATTTTGTGCATTCCTTCGTAATAAGAGCCTAAAAATTTAAACCGATACGATAGGTTAGCCCCCGGGCTAAAAGGTGATACGTATTTTACTTCCGAAAGTTTGCCAAGTTCGGTTTGATTTTTATAAAAATCAAATTCTCCATCGGTTACACTTAAAAAATAAAGAGCATATTTATCTCCCAATATCCTTACTCCTGAACGTTCTTCTTTAATACTGTTGGGTCGTCCCCAATATTTTACCAGGTCCACTTCGGCAAAATTCATATCGGGAATTTGAGGAAATGATTTTTTCAAATCCGCTTCCATCGAATCAATATTCAGAGGCTCTTTCTTTCTTTCTTTTTTTCTCTTTTTAAGCGCTGCTGAATCTATTACCAATATATCGGAGGCCTTTATATATCCCAAACATTTATAATTAATCAATCCTGAATTTAGTTTATTTCGGTTGGCAATTACATGTTGAATTATATCCCATGAGGGGTCATGCCTCTTATTCGTTACTTCTACTTCCTTAAGTTTGGTTTGATTTTCTTTTATTACAATTTTAACTGAAATATCTTTGTTAACCGGGGTATTGAACGACTGATTTAAATACCCTATGGCCGATATTACAATTTCGTAATACCCTTCTTCCAGTTTAAGTTTAAATTGACCATTACCATCCGTAGCTGTTCCCAGATTATCGTTTCGCAACCTTATGCTAACACCCGAAACGGCCTGACCTGATGAATCCTTTACACTCCCGCTTAAAGTAAAATAACGCTGAGCCGTAGCCAGATTACAAATACTTAATAAAAATGTGGCAAGGGTAAAAAATCTAATCATTAAAAAAACTAATAACGCAAAATAAGAACAATTGTTACTTTTAAAATACATACCCTTCGATAAGATGACAATAATACCCCATCTCTGAACATGAGTATCTGATTCGAGGCGGAATTAATTCTGAAAAATATTTAAAGAAAACTTTGGTTTCTTCCTAAAATAGAAATTAAGAAGTTTGGGAAGAAGACGATAGGGTAATTTCACCCAAATCATTTTTCAAACCCAAAATTACTTCTGATAATACTGCGGTAATATGGTTCAGTTTTCTTTCGGTATGAGCCGCATCATTTCCATTATCAATATCATTAACATCGTTGATTATTGAATTTATTTCAAGGGTTTTGATAATTGGTTTAATACGATGCGATATTTTTTTTAATTCATCATAATCCCAGTTTTTGAATGCCTCCTGCATGGCATTAATAGTATCGGGGGTATCATTAATAAAAAGAGAAACCATCTTTCTTACAAACGTTTCATCGCCGGAAGCTAAATCGTAAATGGTTTTTAGGTCGTACAATTTTTTCATAGTCGCAAATTAATAAATTGAATTCATTTTTTACAAACAACTAATTCAAATGGTCGTCCATATCTATCTCTTCGTTTTTAAGCATTTTATAAATCGTAGATTTTCCAATCTCTAATTTAGCTGCTACTTTAAGAACGTCTCCATTATGTCTTCTAAGATAATGACCAATAATTTCGGCCATGTGTTCTTTCATTTTTTTGTCAAAGGTCATTACAAGTTCATACAAGGCTTCATTTGTAATTTGAATATCTCCTGCATTGGCTATCAGTCTTAATGAATCGCCGGCACACATGTTGGAATCAGTAGCAGTAATGGTAACAAATGGTGGTTGGCGAAGCGTAACCGTCACATTGGTGCTTCCGCTGCAACCTATGCTATCCGTACCTGTCACTGTATAAGCAGTAGTAATGGTTGGAGAGGCATTTACCTCAATGCTATCGGTGCGGTTAAGTCCGCTAGCAGGCCACCAGCTATATTTTTTGGCTGATGTACTATTGGCTTTTAATACAGCCGGTACCGAACCTCCAAAACAATAATAGGCAGCATTAGGAGTCACTGTTATGATTGGGTTTGGGTTTGGGCTTACTACGATACTTTTAACCACAGTTGAATCCGATTTTGAGGAAAAATAACAACTCGCCACGCAATTGTAAAAGCGGGATGCAGTTAATGTTCCTGTGGATATGGAAGTAACATTTCCTCCAAAATTTGTGAATGGCCCCGAAGCTGATGTACTCACCTTCCATTGAAACGACAACCCTGAGAATCCTGAAGATTGGCCATTCAATGTTAACAAAGAATTTCCCGATCCCCCGCAAATTAAAGAATCGGAAGCGGTAATGCTTCCGGGTGTTGGGATTCCGGTGCATGGATTACGATATTCTTCCCATTGCACATCGTCAATGTAAATATTATAACCCGCCTCGCCTATGGCCTTAAATAAAATATAATTGGTAGCCGTATTAAATAACGCAGGAACATTGAAAGTATATTGATACCAACCATTGGCAGCCACCGTATCGGGCATTTTTAATTTTGAATAACGGGCTATTGTCCCAAGCCAAACCGACGAATTTAAAGATGCCGATGTATTTATATATAGAGATAAACTGTCACCCAAAGTAGAGCCGTTATCTCTGAAAAGCCATAAACTCACTTTTGGAGTATTGCTGCCTCTGTTCGATAGGTCAATAACAGGCGAGGCAATGGTTTGAATGGTTTTAGCCGCCGATCCCCTTGCGGCAAACCTCGCCATTCCGGCCCCGCTGTGCATTACACACGTCGGAAAAGTTCCACTCGTTCGTCGCGTCCATAAGGCCGTAGGCCCTGCCGATGTCCAACCTGCCGGCAAAAATGTGTTGCCATCAAAACTTTCGGCAATCGTTACCTGTCCAAATCCGGTGGTACTTATTTGCAGTATCATTACAGTAAAGACAAACAATCGGGCCATATTAATTTTTAATATCATTTTTCTTTTTTTGGCAATATTAAAGTTAACAATTAGAAATACAACTTATTAATTTGTCTGGCCAACATGTAAATTAGTATAGAAAAGCGCTTAGGGACAATATATAAAAAGGAAACAGAAAAATAATATAAGTTACGTAGTACTTTTAAGTTGGTTTAATTAATAATTGTTACCAATATGTCGTCCCTACGAGACTATATATTTATTATAACCCCTTGTTACTGGTCTCCCGTGAGCAATGGAACTAAACCTGGAGAAGACGGAGGATTCAAAAACTCAGCGGCTACAAAACCACAAGTCCAATTTGCCCAGCAGTCCCATTTATTACATCAGCCCACAAAGTCCCAATAATCCTCAAAGTCCCAATAGCTCCAATCGTCCTTTATCTATAAAATCGTCAAATTTGATAGATTTCTCACAAATGTTCCAAATGTCCCAATAGTACTAACTTAGCAAAAGCCCCTACCTTAACCTCACCCTTAACCTACTTCCTCTTAGGCTCACGCCACAGCCACGGATTTCCAACAATATAATCTTTCAATCGGGCTTGTAACAAACGTTCCACTTCCGTTTTTGCATCAGCCTTGGTAGTAATTTGCTTGGTCCATGCATAAAAATAATTTTGTTCCGTTACCAACACCTGAGTGGACTCATCATATGTTTTTAACAAATATTTCTGATAATTTTTTAGATTATTGTAATACCTGAAAACCCCTATTATTACATAATAATCCCATTCTGTTGAGTTATCATCTATATCTTCAAATTCAATGCGATGTATAGCCGCAGGGTCAGCATTTACCAAAGGGCTTCTTCCCCACTGATCCACACTTGCACCAATTGGGGTGTTGGGTTCTAGGTCCAGTTCATCCGAAATGCCATCGGCATCCGTATCTTTACTTTTTTCGGGTATTATATCGTCGTGGTTTTTTATGCTTACCCCTTTTTTATTAACCTTAGCTCCTTTGGCCGAAAACAATTCAGCATCCACACAATCCGGTATCCCATCACCATCTGTATCTTTTGTTATTCCATGAGCATCCACTATGCAACCTGAAGCATCAACATTGGGCTGTCCGCCAATATGCTGCCAATGGGGGGTTTCCAATTCCAAATCCAACACATCCTGTACTTTGTCATTATCGGTATCCATAGCCACACCGTCAGCATCTACCTTAGCTGCCCAATGCGAATTTAATTCTTTATCAAGGCAATCGGGCACTTCATCTTTATCGCCATCTACAGCCACACCAAAATTATCAACGAAACATCCTGCAAGGGTGGCCGGTTCCCGGTCATACATATCTATCACACCATCTACATCAGTATCTATTGCTATTCCTTCGGCATCCACAGGAGCGCCAAACGGAGTGTTATTTTGTTTATCAATACAATCGGGCATCCTATCCTTATCTATATCCGATGATACTCCTTCTTTATCAACCTTGCAACCTGCTGTTGTAGTGGGTTCGCGATCGTATATATCAAGTACTCCGTCCTTATCTGTATCAAGGCTTGCATTGCTTTTAATAAGTTTTAATCCCACTATTATTTCATGAGCGGTTGGGGTGTTTTTAGCAATATCTCCATGAGCCAATCCATACGAATAACCGATAGTTAATTTATTGGCCAAAAGAATTCCTGCCATAAAATCGAACCCATAATGCTGGCGATAGCCACCTCCTGCCCATATTTTATGTTTATAATTTCCAATTACCGAAAGAGCCGTTTGTGGCTCTAATCCTTTACCGGCCTTTAGCTGGAGAATTGGGTCAATAAAAAGAGTTTTTGGCATAGCAATGATGCGGTAAGAAGCAGTGCCAACCAAATGTCGGCTATACCTGTAATTGTATTTGTCAGCAAATTCTTCTTTCACCACCACAGTATTATTATTAAATAATTGAAAGGTGGCCACACCAATGCTTAGTCCATTAATTTTATAAGCCAAACCAACGTTGGCATCAAAATTTATAGTTTGAGATGCGTTGTTTGTTAACGAAAGTTCTACAGGTAATACTCCCTTTTCATTGTCAAGAATAACCCTGTTTTGCTCCATCCCCGCCGAAAATCCTATTGAAAAAGTACTGCTTTTTGGAAGCGATAATTTATAATTATACGAACCAAACAAACCTGTTTTTCCAAGTATATTTATTTTATCATTAAATATCATAAGTCCGTATCCTGCATTTCCATTGCGCAGCATTCCATCCAACGTTCCAATAAATGATTCAGGATTTCCCTGACCGCTGTTCCATGTGCTTCGATTTAATAAAAATATATTACCCCCTCTTAACCCTGCCGATGCGGGATTCGAAAGATATGGATTAACATAATAATTGCTTAATAATGGCAATTGCTGGCTATATGAAAACGACCCCATTGCCAGAAGAAAAATAATAGCTGTAGTTTTTAAAAATTTCATAGTTGATTAATATTTAAAGACCTTTTTTTATATTTATTTTTTGGTGCATTAATAATCAAAACTATCGAATTAAAAAGAAGATGGTTTTTAAGACTCTGTCATTTAGTATGTTGATTACAAAATTTTAGAATATTAAAAAGCTGAAGATCTGGCCATATTTGCCCAATAATGCTTTTACAAACTGAATTTCAGAATGTTAAATAAAATAGTATGATGTATAGATTCCTGAACACTCCGCAGACCCGGAGTGTATAATAAACGGGTGTTACTCTACCAGTATCCTTTGTTTCAGCACGCGGTTATTACTTTGAGTAATACTCAAATAATAGAATCCGGCTGCTAAAGTTACAGGCAGATTAAACTCGTAATTTTCCGTTACCATTATTTCCTGATGCAATATTGGTTGTCCGATAATATCGGTAAGGTCCACCATAAATAAACCTTTTTGGTCAAAATGCAATTTCATCTCTCCTTTTACAGGATTTGGTGAAATGGAAATTTTTTCATAAGGTACAGGAGGTGTATAGTTAATTTTTAATTGGGGTAACTTAGGGCGAAGATTTACCAAATTGTATCGCATAAGGCCTGATTGTTCTTTGGTAAACATAACGGTGCATGGGAATGGTGTATAATCCATATAATTCTCAGTCATATCAGGTTTATCATCGGCATTGGTACAGGTGTTTTTTGTAGTTGAACATCCGGTAGTGGCCGAGGCGCAATTAGGCGTATCTTTTATCCCATCATCTTCACCCGAACAGTTTGATTTATCAGCCCAGATATGTCTCAAGCCCAAATAATGGCCAATTTCATGTACCAAAGTACGCTCCCTTATTGACGAACCCGAAACATCATACGGATTATTTTTACCAACATATTGATAGTTTATTACCACACCTTGCAATTCAAGAGATTTGTAATATACGCTATTCCAGTTTTTGGCATTTACAGGCGGAAATGCATAGGCTGCTGTTAATACATTTCCTTTATATGTAAATCTGCACACCCAAATATTTAAATATTTTTCAGGATCCCACGGATTTACTCCATTGGTTGAAGATGATTTAACGGCTTCACCAAACAAAGATGTACCATCATTAAAATCTGTTCGGGTTGTCTTAACCCTGTTGATACCATTGGTTGCATTTCCATCAGGATCTTTTTCAGCAAGAAAAAATTCAATTTTGGTGTCACCTGCCAAAGGTTTAAAAATAGCTCTTACTTTACCTGTATCTTTATGCATGTGACTGTACGATTCATTTATAGCTTTCATTTGCGAATAAATCAATGAATCGTGAAGGTTTTGGGCAGAAGCACTCCATACCACATGAAAAACAACCGG
>CAYHCM010000059.1:15140-20495 GCA_964355045.1 uncultured Chitinophaga sp.
CCTTTAAACTCAGGCATCCTTTTTTCTATAAATGACATCAGACCTTCCCTGTTGTCATTCGTATTTCCGGCTATTTCCTGACAGTATGCTTCATAATCCAATACAGTTTCCATATCGGAGGATGAAGATTTATTTAACATTTTTTTCATAAGGCCAATGGCCTTGGTTGGGGCATTTGCATAATAATTGGCCACATCATTTACTACATCATCCAATGTTTCGGGCGATGCTACTCTATTGGCAATTCCCCAGTCAAACGCTTGCTGGCCAGAAATTTTAGGAGCCATAGTAGCTATTTCAAAAGCCCTTGTACTTCCAACTAATCGTGGCAAAAAATACGAAGAGCCTGAATCTAAAACCAGCCCGATATTGATAAATGCTTCCACTAAAACCGCACTTTCTGATGCTATTATAAAATCACACGCCAAGGCCAGTGAACATCCGGCACCGGCAGCTACACCATTAAGGCGGCAAATAATAGGTTTGGGCATATTTCGCATGGCGCGTATTAGTGGGTTGTAGCGTTTATTTATTGAATCAATAAACGAACGTTTTTCTATACCCATAATAGCTTTCAAATCTTGTCCTGAGCAAAAGGCTTTACCCGACCCTGAAAGAATTATTACTCTTACTTCAGTATCTTTTTCAGCAGCTTTAAAAGCATCCTGTAATTCATAAGTCAAGGCATCATCCAAAGCGTTATAAACTTCCGGACGGTTTAAAGTGATGCGAAGAACTGCACCCTCTTTTTGATACAGAACGGTTTTAAATTCCATAAGTGAGCAAAGTAAGTAAAACAGGACTTATTATCCCAATTAATATTCCAAAAAGGATTTCCTTAACGCTATGCGCTTTTAAAATATTTCTTGCCCAAACCACAAATCCTAATACCATAAAATTGACACCTCCAAATATAAGATATAAATGAGAGTTATTATTTATTAAACCTTCCTGTCCGGGTATTTCCCATGAAAAAATGACACAAAAAGTGAGGAATAATGCGGCCATCAAAGCATGTAAACTATTTTTAATGTTTAACAAATGAAAAATAAAGGCCATCATCATCGAAAATACTAACCCCATAAGTACCGAAGCAAACATTGGTTTATGGATTCCTAAAAATGCATCGTTCAAATTTAATATGAATAAAAGAAAAACCACATTATAAATAACCGTATAAGCCAGCAATTTTTTTCGCGAAAGCATTGACATATCGGATAATTGCGACCAATCGAATTGTTTTTTTTCGTTATAAACTATAGCAAATGTGTAAAAAACCGGAATCATAACTCCTGCCAAAAAGAAGAGGGTTATAACAAATCCCAAAGCAGCCCCGTGCTTATCGGTAAGCAATATAAAAAACAGGAAATTAAAAAATGTTATGAATAATGGATGGAATGAAATTGATAGAATACGGGCGAGTTTTAACATTGAGGCAAAGCTAAGATTTAGAAAATGATTTTGCTATTAAAACCCCTTTCGAAGCCTTGCTACCGTAATATTTAATTGTTCGCGATATTTAGCAACGGTTCTCCTTGCCATGGTATAACCCTTTGTTTTTAAGAGTTCAGTCAGTTGGTCGTCGTTCATAGGGTTGTTTTTATCTTCGCTGTTTATGGCATTTTGCAAAATTCGTTTCACCTCTTTGGTAGTCACTTCTTCACCATCTTCATTGGTAATTCCTTCTGAGAAAAAATATTTTAAAAGAAAAATACCGTAATCGGTTTGTACATATTTGCTGCTGGCCACGCGCGATACCGTTGAAATATCCATCTGTAGTTTTTCGGCTACATCTTTCAATTTCATTGGCCTTATTTTTGAGCTATCGCCGGTTCTAAAAAATTCATTCTGAATATCAACGATAACAGTCATGGTATTCAATAATGTGTTTTGGCGCTGCTTCACGGCATCAATAAACCATCTTGCGCCATCAATTTTTTGCTTAACAAATTGAACTGCTTCTCTGGCATGACCATTTTTTGAACTTAATTTATCATATTCTGTCAAAGTTTCAATAAACCCGCGACTAATTCTCAGATCGGGTTGGTTGCCATGGTTTAATGAAATATCGAATTGACCATAACTTTCTTCTACAATAAAATCGGGTATAATGGTTTCAGTTTTGGCATCTTCTTCGGATGAGGCAGGTTTTGGATTTAGTTTGGTAATAAAATGTACAGCTTCTTTTAAATACTCTAAATTCACATCCAATTTAACCGCTATTTTTTCGAAGTGCCTTTTCGAAAAATCTTCCATGCATTCCGTTATCACCATTTTGGCTAATTCCATTATAGGGTTTCGGCCTTTTTCTTCTTTGCGTTTTATTTGAATCAAAAGACATTCCTGCAGCGTTCGGGCACCTACTCCCGGCGGGTCAAATTTTTGAAGAATAACCAATACTTTTTCTAATTCTTCCTCAGTAGTTTGAACATTATATTGAAACAAAAAATCATTGACTATTGAACGCAATTCACGTCGTAAATACCCATCATCATCTAATGAGCCTACAATTTGTTTCGCTAATTTTTCATCCTTATCACTATGTAATACCGTATAAATTTGTTCCAACAAATTTTCCCTGAAACTATTATTTACCCTTACTACCGGGTAATCTTTTTCTTCAATGTCGGGACTATAATCTTCATTAAGCCTGAAATCGCCACCATCCTCTTCCATAAATTCGGCTAAATCAACATGGTCCATAGCCTTATCAACCGCTTCAATTTCTGAATCTCCAAACTCCGAAACTATTTTTTCATCCCCATCGCCCGAAATAATATCCTCATAGGTGTCTTCCTGAAATTCTGTGTTATAATCATCATCATCCTTGCCCGATTCAAGAGCAGGATTTTCAATCAATTCTTCTTCTAATTTTTGCTCAAAATTAAGGGTGTTCAATTCCAGCAACTTCACGAACATGAGTTGTTGGGGTGATAATTTTTGCTGTAGTTTCTGACTTAAGTTTTGCCTCAGCATTGTTTGGTAGCTTCTATCAATAGAAAATTAAACTTATTTTCGCCCAAAATTATACTATTATCCCGACATTATAAATCACGATTTTTGATTTATAATTTTTGATTTGAAAATGAGGGGATTTGAAAATGAAAATTTGAAAATGGAAATTGAAGAAATTTGAAAATTTTAAAATGAAAATATTTTAAAATTAAGTACAAATTTTTCGGGTGAAATTCCCCTCTTGAGAGGGGTTAGGGGTGTGTTATTAAAAATGTAAAAAAAACATTTAACATAGAACAATTTAAAAATTAAAAATGCAGATAAAAGATTTATCAAAATGGGTTGAAAAAGAAGTTACCCTTAAAGGCTGGGTGGCCAACAAACGCGACGGAAAAGGCCATGTCTTTATTATTGTAAGAGATGGAACCGGTCAATGCCAATGCATTGGCGATGTGAACGTGATAGGTGAAGCGAAATTTAATCAGGCTGTAAGTTTAGGATTGGAAAGTTCGCTGATTGTTAAAGGAAAAGTAGTGGCCGATGAACGCCAAATAGGTGGCTACGAACTTCATATTTCGGATATTGAAATATTGCAAAATGTAAAAGATTATCCCATTGCCAAAAAAGAACATGGCATCGAATTTTTGATGGATCAGCGACATTTATGGTTGCGCAGCAACAGGCAATGGGCCATTATGAAAATAAGAAATCAGATTATTTTTTCTATTCATACCTTTTTTCAAAACGAAGGATTTGTGCAAATGGATGCCCCAATTTTTACGGGCAATGCCTGCGAAGGAACAAGTAATCTTTTTGAA
The DNA here is from genome assembly GCA_964355045.1 of uncultured Chitinophaga sp. Taxonomy (GTDB): domain Bacteria; phylum Bacteroidota; class Bacteroidia; order NS11-12g; family UBA9320; genus JABWCE01. The sequence continues at coordinate 18,914 of CAYHCM010000059.1, forward strand.
ACCGATTATTTTGGCGATAAAGCGTATCTGTCGCAATCAGGGCAGCTTTACGGCGAAGCCATGGCTATGGCCATGGGAAAAATTTATACGTTTGGCCCAACCTTCCGGGCTGAAAAATCAAAAACCCGCAGGCATCTTACCGAGTTTTGGATGATTGAACCCGAAATGGCTTTCCATGATATTTTTGATAACATGGATTTGATTGAGAAATTTTTACAACACGTTTTAAAAGATGTGTTGGCCAACTGCCAAACCGAACTAAAACTGATAGATCGCGATACCTCAATATTGGAAAGCAGCCTTGGCGCTTTTCCCCGCCTTACCTACGATGAAGCCGTAAGAATTATAAAAGGTGAACAGGATGTCGATGGGCAAAACAGTATAAAATCTCTGGAAGATTTATTAACCACTACCGAAAACCGTTTGACTGAAATAAACACCGAAATAGCCGACCGCGAACAAAAACTTAAAACCCCCGGCATGAAAAAAGGGGAAATAAACTTTAACCAAACCAAAATTGGTCAATTGAAAAACGAAGCCAAAGATGTGGAAGAAGACCTGCGCAACATACCCCAATGGATAAGCTCGGCCAAAAACTTTGAATATGGAAACGACTTTGGCGGCAGCGATGAAACGGTGATTACCCGTTTGTTTAAAACCCCGATAATGGTGTATGACTGGCCCCATGCCGTAAAAGCGTTTTACCTAAAACGCAACCCTACCGACAGCCGCTTTGCCCGTGGTGTGGACGTATTGGCCCCTGAAGGATACGGTGAAATAGTAGGCGGTGGCGAACGTGAAACCGACGAAATCCTCCTTACCGAAAAAATAAAAGAACACGACCTGCCTATGCAGGAATTTGAATGGTACCTGGACTTACGCCGCTATGGCTCTGTGCCACATGCCGGCTTTGGCCTTGGGTTGGAACGTTTGGTAACGTGGGTTTGTAAACTGAAACATGTGAGGGAAAGTATTCCGTTTCCGAGGATGTATGGGAGATTGATGCCGTAGGGAAATGGTGAACTATTAATGATAAATGTTCGTTAGATTTGCTTTACCATTTCAATTAAATTCATTGGTTTTATTAATTGCCTAATTCTTTTATTTTTGTATTATGATAATTCGAACTTTTGAAATTGATACCGAAGAACATGCCCAAATGCTGGTGGAACATGTATCAAAACTTAATTTTGTAAAATTGGTTGATGATAAACGAAAAATTACACCTTACGATCTTGCATTTGGCATCGGGAGGCCGCTTACAGATGAAGAATGGAAGCAATATTTCAACGACTATCCGAATACAGGTAAATCATTTTCGGCTGAGGATGCGAGAAAAATGCTAAAAGATAAATTACTTAACGGGCATGAACATTGAATTTAGGCAAAATGCTCTGGACACCATTTATGAATTAGCTTTTTTTGTAGAAAGTAAAAATACAAAAGGAAGTGGCAATCGGTTTATAGATAAATTTTTTACCCATATTGAAAAATATGCACTCCCCAATGTTCAATATGCTTTATGCAGATATTCCATATTTCAGGCCTTAGGTTATTCGTGTATTTATTATAACGATTGGGT
>CAYHCM010000060.1:0-2786 GCA_964355045.1 uncultured Chitinophaga sp.
AGCCATCACGTTTTAAACGCGATGGCTTTTTCTTCTTGGCCGAATTTTCCAATCACAGCCTTCCCAGCCGATGTCTCACCAGCAAGGCCGGTAGCTGGGAAGGTGGACTCGGCAGCCAAACGACAACCAATCCCCAACGTATTTATCACCCGAGTACATCGGGCCTTTTTCTTATGCTATCTTATCTTTATTTTTCTACCTGCTTATTATCACCTTCCCGTTAATCCTGCTCAACTCTTTACTTACCATAATCAGATATACACCGTTTGGCAAATCGGCACTCAATATTTCAGTTACTTTTTTATCGGCCACGGTTTTCAATACCATTCTTCCCGTGGCATCTGTCAAACTTATTTGAGCATTTATCAATTCTGAAGGTAGCTCAATACTAAAACTGTTTTTGGCAGGTTGCGGATAAATTTTTATACCATAAGCATTCAATGCGTTATTAACCGATGCTGGAAGACTTACCTCCATCGAATCAAGGCTTATACACCCAAATTCATCCACTACCTTTAGTTTTACAAACTTTGCAAATGCAGTAGAATCAGCTATCGCTTTGGTGGATTTATTAGCCGTTGAATCATAGGTTCCATCGCCAAAGTTCCAATAAAATTTAGCTTTTCCTGTTTCAGTAGCTGTAAACGTGGCAATACGCTTATTAAATGTGTAAGTAAATTTAGCTGTTGGTAATGCTTTTACCCCTAATTTTAATTTTCCTGAAGTTTCAACGCAAGCTCCGTTGGTAACAGTAACCCAAACTGAATCGGAATTTTTTGGAACAGCGAGATTATAGGTCGGCGCATTGCTTTTTTGTTTTGAAATCGTGTTCACAAAGAAATTATATTCCTGCATTCCTTTCGAAACCACATCAAACATGGCCGGAAAACCTTCACAAAAAATATTTTGAGGACTGTTACTCGTAAGGTTCAAAGCTGGAATTTCCCACACTTTTATTGTTGCATCGCGCTTAATGGAGGGGCAACTTAAATTGCTGCTATCGGTAAGTTCAAACTTATACGTCCGGCTAAAATCGGCTGTAATGGTAAAGGCCGTATCTTTAAATGTTTTTCCGTTATCTATTTTTAAAGAAAAATAATTGGTTGTCAGGTTTCTGATCCTGAAATTAATTTCCTTTCCCTTGCAAGCATCTTTATCCCAAACAATATCATACGTGATAGGGCTGCATGGTATAGAACCGCATACCACTTTGGTAATAGGGCTTTCGTTGCATGGGAAAACATCAAGGGCTTTTAACCAAACCTCCACATCGGTATTTGGTGGAAATCCCAAAACCTTATGCAATAAACCTTTATTACCTGAGCTTGGCGTTTGCCATGTTCTTCCGCTGTCAAGGCTAATTTTATATCCCAAAGCATTGGTTACCGAAGCCCAGCTAATTTCAAAACTCGCCGTAGTTTTATCGGTACACGTGGCTACCGGGGCCGAAACGCCGGTTTTAACCACAAAATTTAATTTATTGGAATTAGGAGTAGGGCATCCTTTTAAATATCCATTTGCAAAAAGATCGGTTGATGAGGCAAATTTAAAAGCTACCGGATTGTTAGCTGTTGTAAAATATTTACCCGATGCTGAATAATAAGAAATGGAATCAAAGGTGGTGCTGCCCGATGCCGTAATATTTACAGGCCTTTCAAAACAGATTGTATCATTTGAAACATCGCTTTTTATACTTATTGTTTGGCCGGGGTGATGTAAAATCCTTACTAATTGGGTAGAAGTAGCGGAGCAATTATTATTGTCGGTTACGGTAACCGTATATTTACCGGTATCTTTTGCCCAAATAAATTGGGTAACAAATCCTCCCGGTGACCAGGTGTATTTAAAATTCGGGTTATTGGTGGCGGTTAATTTTACAGAATCGCCTTTGCAGATTGTATATAGGCCGGGTGTGGGAGATATAATAGACACATTGGGTTTTGACCTTACTGTTATTTTCAGTGTATCGGGTTTTGAAAACCCTTGGTTATTTTTTGAGATTAGAATTGCTAAGAAAGAAGTGCCTGCAATATTATATTTTACCTGAGGATTTTGAGAGTTTGAAGTGGCAGGGGACACACCATTGCCTGTAAAGACCCAACTCCATGATTTAGGATTTTGGGTGGATGAACCATTTATTGTAATAGTATTTCCGGCACAGGTTGTAGCTTCGCTGCTGCTGGCTTTGGCTACAGGTAACAAGGAAGAAGGACGTATTGTGAAAACTTTGGCATAAATGGCATCATTGGTATTTTGGCCATTTCCGTCAGCGGCATTTAAACAAACATAAAATTTAACAGACCCTACATTAGTGGATGGTGCAGTCCATGTAAATGTCCAGCTTACAGAACCTGAACCGGAGGCGGCTGAAGAATGTTTTACATAATCACGGCTTGACGTAGTTGATTTTGTAACACCGCCCGAGGCTGCTAATTTTCCGGCCATACTATTTTTAGCCGAATCCAGAACAGTCGCTTCAAACCCCCATTTTGATATTCCTGATTGGCTCATCGAAATTTTTATAGTATAAACGGAATCGGGTATATAGCCACCGCCTGTAAAATTAGATGTAAGCGTGAGGTTACCCCAATTGGAACCGGAGGTAATTAAGGAGCCGCTATGGCAACTGGTGCAGTTAGTCTCACCAGTTACGGGAGCATTGGTGTTACCATCGGGTGGGGCAGAGGTGCCATACGAAATGGCTTGGTATGAAATGGTGCAAAGAATAGCTACAAACGACAGAATTGTAATTTTTTTAATCATATTTTTTCTTTTAGGTAGGTGAC
>CAYHCM010000060.1:2886-20179 GCA_964355045.1 uncultured Chitinophaga sp.
ACAAACGACAGAATTGTAATTTTTTTAATCATATTTTTTCTTTTAGGTAGGTGACAAATATATATTGTGATGGTACTTCCAAAACGTCATTTTATTATGACACATTTTTAATCAACAAAGTTGAACTGAATATAAAGAGGTTACAAAAAATAAACAAAAGCAATTTTACACTAAAAAAACATAAAGGAGACAAAGGGCTACCCCTTCACCCCGCAAACAATCTTCTCCAACTCATCCCATTCCTCTGGTTTTATCATATCCAAAAAATTAAATTCCCCTGCACCTTTTAGCCATTCGCCGCCGTCGATTATTACTTCTTTTGAATTATAATATTATGAAATCAGGCAAACACCAATACCTCGGATTCTGATACAGATAATGGAGCAGAAAGGCCTTCTTCTTCAAGCCCTTCAAGGTGAAATTTTATGCCTTCATAGATTAGTTTTTCCGTTATAATTTTTGTTTTTCCGGTGGCTACACATCCAGGTAAATCAGGCACATATGCCGAAAAGCCTGTAGATGTTTTTTCAAATATTACTAAGTATTTTGTCATATGTAATTCTCTGTTTTTAATTTATAGGTCATATGGAATGCCCAATTTCATTAGCCGGTGGTGTGAACTTGTTCTTATGGGCATTTCATTTTAATTCTGCTTGTTTTAATACACTGTTAAGCGTACCCGATTTTATTTCATCTGAAAGTTTACAACAAATCCAACATCAGGATAAATCATTACTTTGAAGTGAGAGAGATTCGTTTGGCATTCTAAACAAATTTATTCTTTTCTAAAACTTTTCCAAAGTTCCAAAACTTTGGAAAAGTTACTGCGGTAACTTAGAACTTCAAGAACTTAGAACATCTACTTACCCTTTCACCCCCCTCACAATCTTCTCCAACTCATCCCATTCTTCAGGCTTTATCATATCCAAAAAATTAAACTCTCCGGCTCCTTTCAGCCATTCGCCGCCGTCAATTATAACTTCTTCGCCGGTCATAAAAGCTGAATAATCAGACATGATATAGGATGCCAAATTTACCAATTCAAAATGATGGCCAACCCGTCCCAAAGGGATCTTTTTGGTAAAATCAAAACGTTTGGCTATAGCTTCAGGAAATAATCGGTCCCAGGCACCTTTGGTAGGAAAAGGCCCTGGAGATATAGTATTGAACCGAATATTGTATTTGGCCCATTCCACAGCCAGCGAACGGGTAATGGCCAAAATACCTGCCTTGGCCGCCGCCGAAGGAACCACATAGCCGGAGCCGGTGGTGGCATAAGTGGTGGTAATACTCAAAACATTTCCTTTAATTTTTTGTTTTATCCAATAATTACCTAAGGCTAAAATACAATTTTTACTCCCTTTTAAAACAATATCAAGAACCACATCAAATGCCCGGTGCGAAAGTCGCTCGGTAGGGGAGATAAAATTTCCTGCGGCATTATTTACCAATCCGGTTGCTTTACCAAAAGTTGAAATTACAGAACTTAAAGCAGTCTCTATTTCTTCATAATTTCGAACATCGCAGCCTACAGCCAATACCTCATTTCCTGAAATTGACGAAATTTCAGATGCAGTTTTTTGAACCACTTCCAATCGTCGTCCCCAAATACTGACTTTGGCACCTAATAACGAAAACCCTTCGGCCATGCTGCGGCCCAGGCCTGTGCCACCACCGGTTATTATTATTACCTCGTCTTTTAAAGTTCCTTCGCGAAGCATGAGTTTTTCTTTTTCTATCATTTACCGCTTATTAAGTTGATTATTTTCCGCTGATTAAGTTGATTAAATAATTTATTGTTCGTTCTATTTGTTTTTGAATAATATGTTTCTCTTATTTTTTTTAAAATAATCTTTTGAATCATTAAAAATCATCTTAATCTTTGGTCACAGCCATTTTTTTCGTTTAAAATATATACTGGTACCTATTACTGTAAACAACATAAGAACCAATGCAAAAGGGTAACCATATTTCCATTTCTCCTCGGGCATAAATTCAAAATTCATACCGTAAATACTTGCTATGAGCATAGGAGGCATAAAAAATAAACTAACTATAGTGAACAGTTTTATGCTGTTATTCTGTTCATAGGTTATCAGGTTGTTTAAGGTGCTGTCAATGTAATCCAACCTGTCGAAATTGAAGCGAATAAAATCAATAACCGATTCCAGATCTTTTACAGAAATATCTAATTCATGTTCCGTTTTTTGGTTCAGGTAAGATGTTTTTTTTACAAAACTTATCAATAATTTTTTATCAATACAATTTTGCATCATAAGCATCAGGTTTTCACGAAGCGCATTCAATTTTAAAATGAGAGGTTTGCTCGTATGTTTATCGGTTATAATAGTTTTTGATAGCTCTGAAATTCCTTTGGTTAAATCCTCCACAAGATCGGCATCGTTGGCTATCCGGAGGTCAATAATGCTTAAAAAAACTTCTGAACTTCCAAATTTTTGATTGCCTGTCACTATTTTTTTTGAAGTTTCTTTAAACGATCGAAAATCGTAATCGCGATTGGTTATTATTAAATTTTTTTCAATAGTAAACGACACCACTTCAGGGACTAATGCAATGCCTTTGCGGGTAATAAAGTTGGCGTGGCTTACAATATGATTTTCGTATTCAACAAACCGTGCACTTTGTTCTATTTCTACCGATTCTTTGGTGTTCATTATTTCCAGGCCAAAGTGTTTTTCAATCAGATGTTCATCGTTTTGGTCCCATCCTAATACATCAATCCAAATAATATCCTCCCTTTTTATAGTTGGAAGTAATGCGACATCATTGGTCATTTCAAAGTGGTCGTTAACTTTATGATAAATTGAAATCATTTGGGCAAAGTAAAGCGTTTTATTTTTAAGTTTGCAGCACTTTGCAAGTTACTTTTCTTGGCACCGGCACATCACAAGGCGTTCCTTTAATCGGATGCCCATGCAAAGTTTGTAAAAGTTTGGATTCCAAAGACAAACGATTAAGAAGTTCGGTATTGGTGCAAACAGAAGGAAAAAATTTTGTAATAGATACCGGCCCCGATTTCAGGCAACAAATGCTTAGAACAGAAATTGAACGATTAGATGGTATAATTTTCACCCATTCGCACAAAGATCATCTCAGCGGGTTTGATGATATACGGGCTTATAATTATTTACAACAAGAACTTTTAGAAGTGTATCTGGAAGACGATGTGATGCAGGCCATCCGTCGCGATTTTTTTTATATGTTCGAGGATTTTAAATATCCGGGAGTACCCGAAGCTAATTTTCATATTATTGATGAAAGCGAATTTTATATAGGGAAAATTAAAATAACTCCCATTAGGGTACACCATTATAAAATGCCTGTTCTGGGTTTTCGCATTGGTAATTTTACCTATATAACCGATGCCAACAATATCTCAGAAAATGAGATTGAAAAAATAAAAAACACAGAAGTTTTAGTGCTAAATACCCTGAGGCGAGAAACCCATATATCTCATTTTTCATTGGATGAAGCCATTGAAATGGTAAGAAAAATAAATCCGGGCAAAGCCTATTTTACTCATATCAGCCATCAATTAGGGTTGCATGAAGATGTGAATAAGGAATTGCCTTTAGGGATGGAACTGGCGTGGGATGGATTAAATTTCGAACTGTGAATATTAAATAATTTTGAACTGTGAATGCTCTAAAATTTTGAACTGTGAATGTTAAATGTTGAATAAAACATTTAACATTCATCATTTAACATTCAAAATTTAACATTATTTTCACCGCTTCCACCGCTTCTTTCACATCATGAACTCTTAAAATATTTACGCCGTTCATCAAAGCTATTGTATTTACAACTGTGGTTCCGTTCAACGCATCTTTTGAAGAAATATTTAACACTTCATTAATCATTCGTTTACGGCTCATGCCTGCCATTATTGGGCAATCCAACATTTTAAAAGCAGTAATATTTTTTAGCAAGGTATAATTATGTTCCAAATTTTTACCAAACCCAAACCCGGGATCTATTATAATATCAATAATTCCGGCATTGCGAAACAAAGGGATTTTTTTTATAAAATAATCCAAAACTTCTACTGTTACATCATCATAATTTGGATTAAGGTGCATATTTTGCGGGGTTCCTTTTTTATGCATGGCAATATAAGGAACACTAAGTTTGGCAACTGTTGAAACCATTTCCGGGTCATCATCGCCGGCTGAAATATCATTAACAATAGATGCCCCTGCGTTTATTGATTCCAGTGCTACTTTTGCTTTAAATGTATCAATGGATAAAATGGCTTCAGGAAATGATGAATGAATTTTTTCAATAACCGGAATAACCCGTATTAGTTCTTCGTCTGATTCTATTTTTCCTGCCCCGGGACGGCTGCTATATCCGCCGATATCAATAATGGATGCACCTTCATTTATCATTTTTTCGGCTTGAAATAAAGCTGAATCTATGGAATTATATTTTCCGCCATCAAAAAAAGAGTCGGGAGTTATGTTTAATATTCCCATAACAACGGGCTGCGACAATGAAAGGAGGATTCCTTTGCAGTTTATAGAAAAATGTTTTTGTTTAATCGGATTGTTCACTATCATTATTACTTTTGCAAAGGTTAGTTAAAATTGGTAAAATTAGTTGGAATAGTTGAAGTGGTAATTAGTTTTAGAAGTATTAAAAGCCAATCACTTTTTCAAGCACATTAACTATTTTAACTTTTTAATACCGGCATCATGAAATTAATAACCAATATACTTCGCATTTTAACAGGAATACTGTTTGTTTTTTCAGGGTTTATTAAAATTAATGACCCTATTGGGTTTTCCATAAAATTAGAGGAATACTTCCATGTATTTGCAGCCGACCTTGCGCCAACTCCTGATACGTTATTAATAACGATAAGCAACCCTGAACTTCAGGTAAATGAAACATATACCAGGGTATTGCACAATGAAACAGAGAAAACATTCAGTTATTCAACTTCGTCATGGCAAAGTGTGGAAGTAAAAGATGACAAGGGAAATATTAACGCCCAATTTGATAAAACCCTGTTTACAATACTTATTGACGGACAGGAACTCTTTAAAAAAGAAATTCAAAAAAACGATGCCGCCCCATCCAATTTTGTGGTTTCGGTAACCATTGCCCGAAAAGATGTGTATAGCAAAACTGTTTCTATCGAAAACAATAAACCGGTAAACAGAGAAGATAAATTTAATTTAGCAGATAATGTTAAGGAATTAGGTTGGCTTGGAAAATTGTTCAAAGCCATGATACCATTCGTTTTGTTGATTGCCGTTTTTATTTGTGTATTTGAAATATTAATGGGAATTTCATTATTAATAGGCTGGCAGCGCAACCTCACCCTTTGGCTATTGGCCTTGATGATTTTGTTTTTCACTTTTTTAACGTGGTATTCGGCCTATTACAATAAAGTAACCGATTGCGGCTGTTTTGGAAATGCAATTCCTCTTACACCGTGGGAGTCGTTCACCAAAGATTTGATACTTTCTTTTTTTATATTAATTCTTATTTTCCTCCGTAAATATATAAAACCAATTTTTTCATCAGGCTTTAGTTGGAAACTGATTAGCATATTTTTTCTATTGACAGTTTTGTTTGCTTTTTATTGTTGGTATTATTTACCGGTATTTAATTTTTTAAAATTTGCCAAGGGCAATAATATTGAAAAATTAACCACCTTACCGCCTGAAGCGAAACAGGAAAAACGTGAAATGGTATTTATTTATACCAAAGATGGAAAAGATTATGAATTTACAACGCAGCAATTGACGGATAAAAAAATACTTGAAAATCCTAGTTATAAATTTAAAGACAGGCTGGATAAAGTTATTGAAGAAGGCGATAGACCGGAGATTCATGATTTTATGATGGTGGATAGCGATGGAATTGACCATGTAAAAGAATTTTTTGAAAAGGATGAATATAAACTGTTGATGGTTTCAGAAGGGCTTACCAAAACCAGGCCGAGGGCTATGCGTAAAATGGCGGCTCTGGCTAAAGAATGGACGGAAAAATCAAAATTTGAATTTTGGGCATTAACCTCTAGTTCGCCTGAAGAAGCAGAAGCGATGCGCCATGAGTATCAATTTACCTTTAAATTTTATTTTGGAGATAATACAAACCTCAAATCCATAATCAGGTCAAACCCCGGATTGTTATTATTTAAAAAGGGAACAGTAGTGGCTACATGGCCATCAACGGATTTGCCCCGGTATAAGGAAATATTGAGGAAGATGAAGTGATTTGGTCCGCCTAAGGCGGATGAAATTGGAAATTTGAAAGTGGAAATTGGGATATTAGATTTAGTTCACCGAAGACGGATGGGATTTAAAATTTTGATTTTACTTTAAAAACAGGCTTTACAGGATTTAGTGTGAGAATGAAGTTTTCGAGAATTAAAAACCTTAGTAGAAATTTCATATTGCTCGAAAATTTACCTTATTACCTTATTAATGATTACCTGATTAAATAAGGTATGAGAGGTTTGTAATTGGACGACAACTTTTCTAATAAGGTTTTAAAATTTACCTCACTAAATCCTATAATTCCTAAAAACAAAGAACATATAAGTTTAAAAAACGTGGCCACCTACATTATTAAAAAGCTTATGTATGGCTTGCTTATATTTATAAGCGTGGCATCTGTGGTTTTCTTTTTATTCAGCGTTTCATTTCCTACCCCTGATGAACTGGCAACCGGGCAGCGAAGCGATGAAAAAACCAAATTAGCTATACAGCGCGAGTTTGGATTGGATAAACCTCTATGGAAACAGTATTTGCTTTATCTTAATGATATTTCATTTGTTTCAGTTTATGCTACAAAAAATTATAACGATATAAATGTTTCAAAAATCAAAATCCTTCATTTTAAAACGAAGAGCGTAGTTATAAAATTTCCCTATTTACGAAGGTCGTTTCAAAGTGGCAAACATGTAAATTCGATATTGGGCGAAGCCTTTAAAGGAACATTATTATTAGCTCTGGCATCCATTGTACTTGCTTCAATTTTTGGTGTAGCCTTGGGTGTTTTGGCAGCTATAAAAAAAGATACATGGATTGATAGAACAGTTTTATTTATCTCAACTCTTGGAATTTCACTCCCTTCTTTTTTTGTAGCCATTATTTTAGCTTGGTTATTTGGGTATGTACTTAATAAATATACAGGTTTAAATATGACCGGCAATTACAGCGATATTGACCCTTTTAAAGGAAAAATATATATTTGGAAAAATCTTTTGTTGCCAACTCTTGCATTAGGGATAAGACCTTTAGCTATTTTTAGTCAACTTACACGGGCATCCGTTCTTGATGTATTGCCACGTGATTATATCCGAACCGCCAGAGCCAAAGGACTTAAAGCCAGACATATTATATGGAGGCATTTGCTTCGCAATTCATTAATTCCGGTTATTACAGCTATATCAGGTTGGTTTGCATCCTTATTGGCAGGAACTTTTTTTGTGGAATTTATTTTTAACTGGAAAGGATTGGGAAAAGTAACTGTAGATGCACTTGACAATTCAGATTTGCCGGTGGTGATGGGTTCGGTAATTGTTGTGGCTCTTATTTTTGTTGTAGTCAACATAATTGTTGATATTATTTATACACTTCTTGACCCCCGTATAGCACTTGACTAAGGAAATTAAAATAGTGTTTTTAGTGGGTATGCCCGGCGTTGGCAAAACTTTTTTGGGAAAGTATGCAGCCCAAAAATTAGGGGTTGATTTTATTGATCTTGATTCTGAAATAATAAGGCATTATAATTTATCAATAGCTGAAATATTTTCAAACAAGGGAGAACCTGAATTTCGTCAGATAGAAATAAATGAGTTGAAAAAAATAATTAAGCAGTGCACTACAAATACAATAATAGCTACCGGAGGAGGAACTCCGTGCTATAATAATGCTATTAAATTAATGAACCGATGCGGTATTTCGGTTTGGTTAGATGCAGGCGTTGAAGATTTATTTGCCAATATAATGAAGGATAATCCCGACAGACCACTTTTTAACAAGATAAAACAGGATGAAATGAAGTCAAAAATAAACGAGATGTTGGCTCAAAGGACAAAATTTTACATGCAGAGCAAGGTAAAAGTGAGTGTTTACAAGGGTTTAAGCCCTGATTTATTCACAAAGAGCCTGCATTTATCAACATTTGCAATTTGAGCGTATCAATATATTAATCAATGTGCGAATATTGTTTTGAAAATTTTCAAACTATAAAACTAATAACATGAACAAATCAGACCTAGTATCAGCAATGGCTTCTGCAGCCGGCATTACAAAAGCCCAGGCTCAAAGCGCTTTGAATTCATTTTGTGATTCAACCTCCGCCGCCCTTAAAGCAGGTGACAAATTAATCCTTGTAGGATTCGGTACATTCTCAGTTTCTAAAAGAGCTGCCAGAACCGGACGTAATCCTCAAACAGGAAAAGAAATTAAAATTGCCGCTAAAAATGTTGTAAAATTTAAAGCAGGATCTGACTTGTCAGAGAATGTGAAGTAAGCAACCCTAACAGAATTTAAAATTCCCGGCTTATTTATAGGTCGGGATTTTTTTTGGGCTTGAATGACTTGTAGATTTTTAAATGCTTTTTTTATAAAAAAAACCTAACCCCCTTTAAAAGGGGGAATTTGTTCCGACAAAGATTCCTTCGTGATTTTCAAATTTTGATGGGCAAATTTTCAAATTTCCAATTTCAATTTTCAAATCACCCAATAGCATTTATCACATCCACTTTTGTAATAATATGCCAGTTGCCGCCCATGTCCATCATCAGTACTGCCTGGGTTTGATTGCTGAAAAGAGTAGAAACAAAATCAATGGTATCCGAAGATTTTACAATTGGAAACGATTTTTGCATAATGGTTTTTACAGGTTCATGCATCAGTTGGCGGTTTTTTACCAACTGTGCAAACAGATGACCGTCAATTAAACTCCCTGTAAATTCGCCTTTGGTATTTCTTACCGGTAATTGTGAAATATTATATTTCTGCATCAATTCGAAAGCATCCGAAATCAGTTGGTCTTCTTTGGCCGTAACTAATGGCAAATGTTTGTGGGTTTCAATTAAATCAATGGCTTGTTTTTTAGGTTCAGGGCTAATAAAACCACGGTCACGCATCCAGTCGTCATTGAACATTTTGCCCAAATAGCGGGTTCCGTGGTCGTGAAAAATTACCACCACTACATCATCTTTTTTAAAATTATGAGCAATCTGCATCAGGCCGGCCATGGCACTTCCTGCGCTGTTTCCGGCAAAAATCCCTTCCTCACGTGCTATACGGCGGGTCATAACAGCGGCGTCTTTGTCTGTGACTTTTTCAAAATGGTCAATTAAACTAAAGTCAACGTTGGCAGGTAAAAAATCCTCACCTATACCTTCAGTAATGTATGGGTAAATTTCATTTTTATCAAAAATCCCGGTTTCTTTATATTTTTTAAAAACCGAACCGAAGGTATCAATTCCCCATATTTTAATATTTGGATTTTGCTCTTTTAAATATTTAGCAGTTCCGCTTATGGTTCCACCGGTTCCTACTCCTACTACCAAATGGGTTATTTTTCCATCCGTTTGTTTCCAAATTTCAGGTCCGGTTTGTTCATAATGTGCAACCGTATTGCTTAAATTATCATATTGATTGGGTTTCCAGGCATTCGTAATTTCTTTTTCCAACCTGCTTGAAACGGAATAATAAGAACGGGGGTCATCAGGATCCACATCCGTAGGGCAAACAATAACTTCAGCTCCAAAAGCTTTTAACGCATCCACCTTTTCTTTGCTTTGTTTATCTGTTGTTGTAAAAATACATTTGTAACCTTTTATTACAGCCGCAATAGCTAATCCCATACCTGTATTGCCGCTCGTTCCTTCCACTATAGTTCCTCCGGGCTTCAGTTTTCCCGATTTTTCGGCATCTTCTATCATCTTAACAGCCATCCGGTCTTTAATAGAATTGCCCGGATTAAAGGTTTCAAGTTTTGCCAATACCAGGGCCGGAATATCTTTGGTTATATTATTAATTTTTACCAAAGGGGTGTTGCCAATAGTATCTAATATGGTGTTGCAATATTGCATGGGGCAAATTTAGGTAAATTGATGGTTGGTTTAAATAGTTAGCATGGTAATCGGTGATTGGTTGGAGAGGTAATTGGTAATTAGTTAAGATGGTAATAGGTGGTTGTTTGTGATTTGTATAATCGGTTTTAAAAATTTATAAAAAAATATTTAGCATAGTAAATTTATAAATATGAGCAAAAATTATCGCCAATGAACTTGAATTCTTGCAAAAATAAGAATATGCAAATATTGAATAAAATTTAAAGTCTATTTTAAAAACTAAAATGAATACAACCAATCACCAACCCAACCAATCACAATTTTAACTGTTTCAACTATTCCAACCATCCTCCAATTTGATTAATTTCGCAGATATGATGGCAAAAAACATGGAAGCAAGTAAATATTGGCATTCCGACCATTATATAGCCCAAAAGTTTGATTCAAAAAAGGATTTTGATTTAAGCGGTATTGATTCTCTAAAACGATTTGAAACCTATCATACGGCCGTAATGCACGAAAGTATAACCCGAATAAATTGGATATTTGACCGAAAACCGGAAATAAAATTTTTTAAGATAAAGAAACGGGTCTTGCATTGGATAGAAAAAATAACCGGTTGGCGTGTAGGCGAACATAAAAATTACAAAGTGATATGAAAAGAGTTGGGTTATTTATGTTAGGCTTTCTTCTAAGTTTTCAGGTATTAGCGCAAACTAATCCGGCACTCAGTATGTCAGAAATATTGGCATACAACGCTCGTTTTAATCCCTCAGATAATCGTCAGGCAGAAATTTTGAAAGATTTAAAACCAGAATTTCTAATAAACAATCTGAAAACAGATAATGAAAAAGTTGCTTTTTGGGTAAATGTTTATAACAGTTTTATGCTTATACTTCTGCGTGATACAGTTTATGAAGGGGTTTATACAAATTTTTATAAAACTAAAAATGTTGCAATAGCCGGTAAAACATTCAGCCTGTTTGATATTGAACATGAATTTATAAGACTCGGAAAAAAAGATAAAGCATTGGGTTTTAAAAAATCTAAAATAAATAAAGACACTATCTGGAAAAAACTACGACCACATGAATTTGATATTCGGGTAGTTTGGCTAATGTATCGAGGCTTGTATGGCTATCCTCCTTTTCAGGTTATTGAAAATGCGGATGTAGGCACCGCTTTTGACAATTCTACCCTTTATTTAGCAGAAACATTAGGTCAACCAGATAAAGTTTATAGTTGGTTAAAGCCATATTTATTAAGTAGTAAAAAAAACAAATGGACGTTTAATTTTATTCCTTTTGCTGTTCATATTAATAATTTTTATCCCAAATATAAAGGCACAACTTTTAAAGACGAAGAGAAAAATCCATGGTTGAAATAATTTATAAGATTGTAAAAATATTTACTGCCTTATGCGTGTTGTTACTTTCCATATTACTACTATTGTGGGTTTTTAGCCTTAATTTAAATTTTACTTTTTGGCATTTGGTATTAATAGCTTGCGTTGGATTACTAACCTTTTTGTTTGTAAGTTTTTCATTCACACTTATCAGGCAAACCATAAAAAGAAAAGTTAAGAATCAGGCTATATATCCGGATTCAGAAATTTTAGACGAAGACGAACTTAAACGACACATAAAAAAATGATTGATAAACCCTTTAAAATTCAACCTGTAGCAGCCTTTTACAAGTTACTTGCTAAAAATTTCCTTTTTATTTTGCCCTTAGCAATTGTGCTTTCTATTCTAATTTTTTTTATAATAAAACAACTTTTAGTTAATGCCCTGGGAGTAACCGGAATTAAAGAAATGGCAGTATATATGGAAAATCAATCAACTGATATGATGGCGCAAACCAAAGCCATGAAAGCTTTTATTTTAAAATATCCAAATATTGTTGAGGCCATTTTTGGTTCTTTCGTAATTTCGTTGGTATTTTTCTCATATTTGTTCTTTACCACCCAACTGTATTTAAAAAATAAGTCTATGGCTTTACAAATCAAGTTTCTGAAAATTATTATACCTGATAAAAGATTTCTGAATATTCTGTTATATCTGGTTTTAATAGGAGGTTTATTAACTTTTGCAAGTGGATTCATTGCGTTAAGTATTGCGGCCAATCCAATAATAGGAGGTATTGCAGGAGTTTTTTTGGCGATGATTTTTGTAAGAAATTGCTTGTTTATTCCCGGATTAATAATTGGAGAAATGAATTTTATGGATTCATTGAAATATTCTTTTCAAACCATTTCATTAGGTAGAGCTTTTAAAATTATGATTTTTGGAACCCTCATTTTTATTATGCTTTCCTTTATTTTATCAGCGCTGCTATATTTTCCATCCCTTTGGTTTCCTTCCGATTCATTTAAAATGTATTTTAATATTTTGGTATTATTTCTTATGGCAGGCTGCATATCAGTGGGTATGGCATCCTTATTTTTAAGGTATGGAAATTTTGAAGAAGAAAATATTGCGGAATGATGCTAAATAAAAATTGCTCAATTGGACAAATTTGTATAAAATTGTAGCTGAAAATAAAAAAGACATGAAATTAAATATTAATCACTTCCTTAATTTAAGGACTTTTAAAAAACTAGCACTAATTTTTCTATTGGCTGCTGCAGCTTTTCCATTTCAAAATTGTAATAAAACTCCAGATGATGATCCTCCAAAGGATACTATTCCTACACCAGTTATAGAGCCAATTAACACATTTAAATTTAATGGAATTACTACCTATAACCTTAAATGGGATAGTATTAATATGTTTGGGTGGTACAGGAAAGGGAACGATTTAACGACTATTATTGTTGAGGGCTATTCAAATACCAAAAGAGCTACTTTTTGGTTAAAATTTTTAGGAACCAAAGTTGGAACGTATAAGTTCTCAATTGATCCGAGCACGAATATAGAAGTAACTACAGGAACTGGTACTACCGAAAAAAAGTATGAGTTTTCGACCCAGCCAAATATGGACATGATAATAAATGTAACCAAATATGACCCTGTTGGAGGAAGAATAAAAGGAACATTCAGCGGAAATTTACAGTCCTCAGGAAGTCTAGAAACTGCAACCATTACTGCGGGTGCATTTGAGGTGGTACGTGTTCAGGACGAGCAATAATTTATAGAAATTTATTATAAAAAAACCCGGTTGTAAAGCCGGGTTTTTTTTATTGCTGAAATTTTTAATTAACAAACTATTTTTGCAGCCATTATGGTAAAACTATTAGAAGGAAAAACCGCCTTGATAACAGGGGCCTCCAGAGGAATAGGAAAAGGAATAGCAGAAAAATTTGCAGCTCATGGGGCTAATATTGCTTTTACATTTGCCAGTTCGGTAAATAGTGCACGTGATTTGGAAAATGAACTATCAGCAAAATTTGGTATAAAAATCAAAGGCTATCAATCCAACGCGGCAGTATTACAGGAGGCTAACGATTTGATAGAAGCCGTAGGCAAAGATTTTGGCGATTTTGATATTTTAATAAATAATGCCGGTATAACCCGCGATAATCTATTAATGCGAATGACCGAAGAACAATGGGATGAAGTATTGATGGTAAATCTAAAATCGGTTTTTAATTTAACCAAAGCCTCTGTCCGAAATTTTTTAAAATTAAAACGGGGTTCCATAATCAATATGTCGTCGGTAGTGGGAGTTACTGGTAATGCCGGTCAATCAAATTATTCAGCATCCAAAGCCGGAATAATTGGTTTTAGCAAATCAATTGCCAAGGAATTAGGCTCACGCAATATACGCTGCAATGTTATTACCCCCGGATTTATTCAAACCGAAATGACAGATAAATTAGGTGAAGATGTGATGAAAACCTGGACCGAACAAATACCTTTGAAACGAGCCGGAACATCGGATGATGTAGCTGATTTGGCTGTTTTTTTGGCCTCGGATATGTCGGGCTATATAACAGGGCAAGTAATAAGTGTGTGTGGGGGAATGGTGATGTAAGAATGAAATTCCAAATTCCAAATTCCATAAAACAAATTACAAAAAACAAATTCCAAATTCCCATTTTCAAATTTCAAAATGATAAAACCTCTTAAAATAATAAGTATAGTATTGATTACAGCTTTTGCGGCTTGTACTTCCAAAAAGGATAAATTAACCAAAGAAATTTATGCGTTAGAAACATCTGATTCTTCTTCAACACCTAAAGGGATGAATGATTTGGCTGAATTGTATTATGATTATTCTAAAAATTTTACCAAAGATTCCATATCTGAAAAATACCTTTTTAAGGGATTTATGTTTAAATACATTTTGGAACGATGGGACGATGCCATAAAATATTCTGATTTTTATAAAAAAAATTATCCGGTTACGGAAAATTGGCACAGCATAAATTTAAAACTTGCCGACGTATATGATAAAGGAAAAAATAATTTAGATTCGGCTGTTCATTATTATTTATTGGCTAAAGGAAAAGCCCGTTTTTCGACGGATGATTACCGGAAAGCCTCATCAGCTTTGAAGAAATGGGCCAATGCAAATACCAAGTCAGATAAAAGGGCTGGCATATTATACAATGCCGCCATATTTAGCCAAACCGCTACAGAATATGATTCAGCGGTAAGATTATACGTCGAAGTAGCCAACCAATATCCAGCGTATGATAAAAGTCCGGATGCTTTAACAGCAGCAGGATTTATTTGCTGGAACGATTTAAAAAAACCCGAACAGGGAAAAATTTATTATCAAAAATTAATTGAAAAATATCCGAATGATTCTTTGGCTAAGGATGCTAAAATTATTCTAAATGAAAATATTATGGGTATGAGTGATCTTGAATTAGCTGAATACCTTATGAAGAAAAACAAGGGGAAGTGAGGAAATTCCAAATTTAAAAAGGTTAAAGGAGAAAGGTTAAAGGAGAAAGGTTAATGGAGAAAGGTTAATGGAGAAAGGTTAAAGGAGAAAGGTTAAAGGGAATGCTGAAAATAAAATATCGAATTTCAAATTCCATAAGCCTAAGGCGTATCAAATCCTAGATTTCAAATTTCCATTTTAAGCTTTTGGGCGAAGTCCATTGAGATTTGGTTCGCCTTAGACGGATGAAGCTTGGGTCTTTTTTCTATTTCCCTGCCAATTCCGCAATCTTTTTCTCCAATTCATTTTCGTCACCGTCTAAATATCCGGTATGGGTGTAAACAATTTTACCCTCCTTGTTTATCAAAAAAGTTGTCGGGGGATTGGTAACATTCAAGGCTCTTTTTAAATCGCCGTTAATATCAATTAAAACATCAAAGGTCCAGTTTTTACTGGTTACCATAGGTTTTACTTTTGGAGCCGTGCGGCTGTCATCAACCGATACGGCTATTAAGCGCACGTTGTATTTTTTTTGCCATTCTTCATATACATTGTCAATATTATTAAGTTCCTGAAGACAGGGTTTGCACCAGGTAGCCCAAAACGACACGATGGTTATTTGTCCGCTTGTAACATACTCGGCAAAGTTTACAGGTTGCCCGTTCATATCTTTAATTGAAACTGAAGGGAGTGACATAGTTTTTTTTGCAGAATCGTCACCGGTAGCCATTACATTATTAAAAGCTAAAAAACTCAGGAGACTAATACTTAAAAATAATTTTCGCATGGATGTTGGTTTTTGATTTTGAAATTTACAAATGATGTGCCAAAGGTAACAAAATTTACGATTTCAGAATTATGGTTTGCAAAATGAAAAAAATAATCTTGAAGGATTCTTTATGATTGATAAACCTCTTTCAGGACTGAACAGCTCTTTTCTTTTTGAAATGGCTAACCAAAAAAAGAATACCAACCACAATAAACGGAACTGTAATAATGAGCACCACATTTAAGCTTTGAGCAATTGTAAAATGGTTTCGGTTATGATTAAGCAAAAATACAAACGGACTCATAACCACACCAATCAGAGTAAAAATTATTCCGCCAATAAACTCCCATTTCCAGGCAATAGCCAGGAAAATTAATAAAATAAAAGTTGGAATAAGGTGCATGCCCAAACTGGCCAATTGCTGCCAAATGCTTTTACCTTCTTCGAATGAATCGAGAGCAAACATGCTGATAAAAAGAATCGCCAGAATACAGAGAACTCTTGGCAACCAATAAAATAATTTGATTGAATTTTTCATATTATCAAGAATTAAGAGGCAAAACTATAATTCAATAGTTTTATTATAAATAAAATATGTACGAAAGGTTAATTTTTTCGGTTCGGTTTCCCTATCCTAACAGGCAGAATAGCTTGTCATTTGAACAAAGAAAACGATTCAAATAGTCATAAACTTTCCTGAAGGATATGGGTAGCTTAAAGAATATGCCTTATTAACTAAAGTTTTTTGACCTCCCCTTTATTGTTTATTTCAAATATGGTTGTCAATCGTGCAATTAATATGTTATCGAAATTTGTATCAATTCTGCTTACAGCAACAACAATTTGAAGGGAAGAATTAACACTTATCTGGTATTTAAGTACAATAGTTGAATCTGAATTACAGGTGTTTTCAAAAAGCTTTTGATTCGATTGGTTCATTCCTTCTTTATCGGTAACAAATACAGATGGATAGTACCGCTTTTCAATTAGCTCGCCAATTATCAAAATGTTGTAATTTGGATTAATAGATAGTTTTCCAATAATCTCATATCCGGCTGGTGTAAACGGCCTCAGTTTCTCAACTTGTTCTTCTGTTAATATTAATTTTTCAAAGCCACAATTAAGCTCCAAAGGAACCTTTAGCTCAGGTACTTCATTAATGAAATCCGCATAGAACTCAACGTTTTTAGGCCTTAAATTATTTGATGTAGTTTGTGATTTTTGAATTCCACATGATATCTGGAAAATTACTAAAATTGTTAAGGCTGTTTTATTCATTTTTATTGATGGTTTTTGGGTTGGTAAATACCGTCAAATAGATTTCTTATATCCTGTATGGCTTATTATATTTAGTTTTTAGTAGTTATTTTAATATTGCCTGTAAAAATCAATGTAAGGTATTTTTTAAACCCAAATTCGTAATTCTTTATTTCCTCCAATTTTAACGCGTTATATATTTCTTCAAAATTCTTATAAAAGAGACCATTAATCTTTAGTTCAGTTATCATTTCATAATTTACAAGATGCCAGTTTTATATTCTCCGGCCGAACCAAATTCAGATGATCTTATTACTCCGATAAAATTATTTAAATCAACAGTTTTTCCAAAAGGGACTATAAGA
>CAYHCM010000061.1:0-20102 GCA_964355045.1 uncultured Chitinophaga sp.
TCCCGTTTCACATATAGAACTTAGCACAGAGAACTTAGCACAGAGAACTTAGCACAGAGAACTTAGCACTCAGAACATAGCACTCAGAACTTAGCACATAGCACATAGCACTCAGAACTCAGCACTCATAACTCAGCACTCAGAACTCAGCACTCATAACATAGCACTTAGAATCACTCCTTAACAAACACTTGCGAAAAACGCCCGTTCAAAAGCACAGAATAAATGCCGTTTGGTAATTCACTTATATCTATAACTACCTCCCGGTTGGTTTTATTTTTTATGAAATAATTTATTTTTTGGCCAATACTATTTACCAATACTATGTTTGGGGCTGAATTTTGATAGGGTATATGAATAAGTTTTGTTGCCGGATTTGGATAGATCCGTTTAAAATCATTTCCGTTAATTTCATTAATACCCACTTCCTGAATGGTATTAAATGCCCAGATGGATGAATCAATAGCTGCCATTGCATTTCCCGATGAATCTTTAAAAGAGCCTGTATTTACCAATATCGAAATCCTTGAATTGTAACTATATGAAATGGTTGGTGCTATGGTCACAGTTTTATTATTAATGGAAATAATGCCATCGCCAATTGCAATGGTTTCTTTCAAAATATTATTTTCAAAAATCAGAATATTGCCGGTAGTTCCTTTATAAATTTTTTCGTTACAGGTTATTATCAAGTCGGTATTAAGCGGCACATTGCTAACATTAAGAGCGGGATTCAGACTTGTAACAGCAGGTGGAGTAATATCAATTTGAACGGTGGAGCAGGCATACGATATAGAATTATTTTCTATTGGCGCCCCTGCAGTAAGTGTTTTCCCTTTAAATGCGCTAAACGTATCAGGGTAGTATATTGTCCTGAATGCACTGTTGTTATAAGGCGTTATACCATCGGTCAAAATCATATCAGCCACCGGATTTATATATTCCCAAACAATGGCTTTTTTTGAATCTATCTCAAAAAACTTTCCGGGTGTGCCGCTGCAAATAAGGGTATTGCCATTAGCCAATCGCTGCGAACTTGAAACAAAGGCCGAATAAAAATTTCTTGGCTTAGGATCTTTGTATGCCCATTTTGCATTTTTTGGTCCATACGGAAGGGTAGTATTATACACACCAATTCCGGTTACCGGAGGTTCAATAATTTCAATACTTGAATACAAGGTATCTCTGGTTGTTCCATTATTAAAAATCATGATATTGCCTGCGTTTGTAAATCCGTTTGGTATCCAATGCGCATTGTGTTGGTTAAATAGTTTTTGGTCTTTTTTTGCACCGGTGTTATAGGCTAAAGGATTTCCCCATCTGTATAGTAAATCGCCTCCTTTTCCATAGGTTCCTCCTGTATGCAATGCCGCCTGAGCAGTAGTGGTGCTGTGGTCAATAATCCATATTTCATTAAGCGTACGGCAGCTTAAAACTATTTGATCTAAATCGGCATTATAGTCAATAGCATTTATATGCAGCCATGATGGAAGTTTATTAGGGTCATAATTAACATTCATCAATTCGGGATGGTTTTTTACAATACCATAATGTGGCATTCCCAAATCTACATCTTGAATAATATGATCCCAAAGTTTCCACTGCCACACTATTTGGGCTGCATTGATTCCCTGAGGTTTTATTTCCATTACCGTTTCACTCCAAAATTCATTATCGGGTGCTCCGCCAAATCTTCCATTGGCCGCAGCTTTGGCAAAAGGTATTTTATGCCAGGCTATTACCAATATATTTCCATTGGCCATAGGGAAAAAATCGTGGTGCTGGCAAAGGGTATCGTTTTCTAATTTATACGACCAAACCACTTTTCCGTCCCAGCTTATTTTTTCAAGTATTCCGCCTTTGCCCGGTGATAACAAAAAAACGGTATCGTTACTTCGTCCGGCCCGCAGAATGGAGCCATCCGGTAATAAATGCGCAGAAAGCCCCGGTAAATAATTACTTGGCCAACTGTGAATTTGTTTCCCGCATTTATCTATTAAATACGTTTCAGAACTGGCCATGGGAGGAAAAAGAACATATCCTGTTTCGGTACTTCCGGTTTTTACTTTTGTTAAACCCAAAGTTTTTTGAGCGAATAGCAAACCTGAATAACTTGCTATTGAGAATAAAGCAAACAGCATAAATTGATGGCTGCATACCTTGTCGAAAAAATAATAGAAGATTTTTTGGATTAAGTCAACCCTTGTAGAAATTGAGGGTTTTTGGTAATGTTTTTTCATAATGTGTTTCTATTAAAAATAGAAACGATAAAATTAAATTCTTAATTGCCTTATTTTTCTGATTTTAATCAGGTAATCAATTAAATGACGATGAACTGTTAAAATGACAATTAGATGTAGGGTTTAGTAAAATCAAATTAGTGTAATTTTACATTTAAATTTGCAACTATTCCTTAAAGTAAGGTCTATTCCTTTATCAATATACAAACCGCGGATGAACCTAAAGACCATTTTAAAAAACCTAAGCGCATTGATATTTGCCTTGTTGGTACATTTAAATGGTTTCTCGCAATGCACCATCACAGCACCCAAAACCATTTGTATAGGCGACCTAGGTTACTTTAATATTTCTGTTCCTTCGGGTTCCACTTTACTTTCTGTTGATTGGCAATTTGGCGATGGCTATTCGGCAAGCCTTCAAAACACAGGGCATTTGTATTTAAACACCGGAAATTATAAAGTAAAATGCAAATTGAATTTAACAAGCGGCTCATGCCAGGATTCGGTTATGTTGGATGTTTTAAAACTTCCTATCTCCGATTTTTCGTTTAAGCAACGAGATACCTGTTTCCATAAAAACAAAATTTCTATCCTCAATAAAAGTACGGCAGCCAATTTATCGCAACCAATTGTTAAAAAATTTATGATTTGGGGTGATGGTTCTATAGATAGCGTAGGCTCAACGGCAAGCCATACCTATACCCAAAAAGCAAATTTTAAAGTATCGCTCGAAACCACTGACAACATGGGTTGTAAACATATTAAAAGCGTTTATGTGAACATTGTTCCAAGCCTTGTGGCAAAAATAATCCGTATCAACGACAGCCTTTGCGGCCAAACCATCATTTGTTTTAAAAATTCAACCGACACCATTTTAAATTCTAAAAATAAATTTACATGGCAGTTTGATAATGGTGCCAGAATAAGTTCTGATTATAAAACGCTTCAATGCCTAACCTACACAAGTAGCAGTGATTTAAATGTAAAATTAATTGTCAGCAATATTTTTGGATGCAATGATTCTATAACCACATTGTACAAGGTAAAAGTTTATTCCCATCCTAAATTTAATTTTGTTTTGCCTGATACCTCGGTATGCTATGGATCAACACCTCCCTATAAAGTTAGTATAACGCCTGCAGGTAGTTTTCAATATGATTGGGAAATAAACGGAACTCCTTACGGCTACTACTCATATCAAAAAGATTTAAATTTTAAAAAAGAAAACTTTGCCCCCGGCAAACAGAAATTAAAATGCATCATAACAAATGAAGCATGCACAACCAAAGTTGACACAAATTTTACCATTCGGGGGCCAAAGGCGCAAATACAAATTTTTAATAAAATACAATGCGATACCGCGGAAAGGGTATTTTTTGTTGATAAAACCACTGTTGTAGATTTTAAAAAATCAAGCCGGCTTTGGGTATTGGAAGATTCGTATGGCGATAGTTGCATCTGCTCGCGCCGTAATAATATTAATAAAAACAGAAACTGCAATTACAGTATTGACAATTATCATAAACACAATTACACCATTAAAAAATCGGTAAACAAGGTTTCGTTTTATGTGTCTGATTCCATAACCCGATGTGGCGATGCGGTAAAAGACACTGTGAATACCAATGCTTGTGGTTTTGTTAAGCCACAAACCTTTTGCGGGGGCTCTTTATTTTTATCTAATTTTAAGGCATACAAAATACCCATCAAGTTTTCATTGGATTCGGGAATTACCTGGATTAATTTTCCCGGAACGGTTGATTATCCCTACAAAGGCTTGTACAGTGTATTGCTAAAATATGATAAGGAAAAGGAAAAAGCCGAAGATTATATGGACGATTCCATACGCATTTATAAAGATACAGCCGGCTACACGTATTTATATTTAAAGGATTTTTTGTATGTGAATGAAAACCCCAATTCCGAATTTACGTTTACCTTAACTGGCAAATGTACTTATAAGGACATTGTATTAAAACTGAATAACCCTATTATTTCAGGATATGAAACCCTGATTATAGATTGGGGTGACGGAAAATCTGACACAATTTTTCCTAAATCAATCGTTGTATCAGATTCCATAAATCACAGGTATGCCCCCAAACATCTGATATCAAATATTTCGGTGCGGCGCAAATATTCAAACGGATGCAACAGTCAATATTATTTACCAATCGAATATGGCATTAACATGTTTTTGGACACCATAAAAAGCCCGTGTGTGAGGAATGAGGTATGTTTTACTTTAAGTGTGTATGATATTGCCAAAGGCCAAATATGGGATAATACCAATCAACTTGGCACCATAAAATTGCTAACCGGCGAATCGAAAATTATCAGTAACGATTTCGCTCCATGTTACAGTTTTACAAGCGAAGGTAAAAAAACCGTGAAGCTGATAGCTGCATCAGCTTTGGGATGCACCGATTCGGTAAGTATTAATGTAAATGTGAGCAATCTGATGGCTAATTATACCAACGATTCCAAATATTTTGGCTGCGGTGAAATAAAACAACTTCACGATTCTTCGCTCATGATATCTCCGGCAAATAATGATAGTATAACCGAATGGCTCTGGGATTTTGGAAGTAAAACCTATTCAACCACTCAAAAAAATCCGTACCAAACATTCACAAAATATGGAACTTATGAGGTTACCCATATTGTTAAATCAAAACGCGGCTGCATTGATTCGGCAAAATTTATAGTTACTGTGGTTGGCCCCCAACCCCAATTTGATATTAGTACCGATACCATTGGCTGCGAACCCCTGACGGTAAAATTTAAAAATAATTCAAAAAATTGCTCCCAATATTACTGGCGATTTGGCGATCCAAGCCAAAATACCTTATTAAATAATACAAATGCGGATGTTACCTTTACCTACACCACTCCAGGAAAATATTATATAAAATTAACCGGCATTGATACCTTTTACAGCACCTCTACCCAAAGTCTATATTTTTGTCAGGAAAATTTTCCCTACGATACCACCAAACGTTCTGTAACCGTTCTACCGTTTTTAAAAGCCGGTTTTGAAAGCCCGGATACGGTATGTGTAGGCGAAGAAATTGATTTTAAAAATACAAGCGATACCCTTTTTAAAACTCTAAACTGGGATTTTGGCGGAACCAAAAGAACAATGCCAAATACTTCCATGATACCGTTTACATTTACAAAAAGCGGCTCTTATAAAATAAGGTTAAAACCTGATTACCCTTTTACAGCGGGTGTTCTCAGATGTTCTGATTCGGCTGAAAAAATAATTATCGCTAAAGGTATTTTGGCAAATTTTGAATTTGAACGATTTTGCGAAAGCCCTTTATTAAAATTTAAAAATACTTCCCTTCCTGAAAATAATAAAACCCAATATAGCTGGGATTTTGGGCAACCGAACTTTCCAAACAACGAATCATATGAAAAACATCCACAGCACGATTATGGGTTTAACAAAGGTGACTTTGTGGTATGTCTTCAATTGAAGGATGAATATGGCTGCACCGATTCTGTTTGTCAGATTATACCAAACGATTATAAAACCAAACTTTTAATCCCCAATGTGTTTACCCCACGCTCCATGGATGGCAAAAACGATGAATACGATATTGTAATGGAAGGCGAAGAAATTTACGACCTTTCCATTTTTAACCGCTGGGGGCAAATACTCTATCATTCAGCAACCGACAGCGAAAACGGCGATGGACTCAATTGGAACGGACGGGTGGAGAACACCGGAATTATTTGCCCTTCAGGCACCTACTTTTATATTTTTGAATATAAAAATTGCTATGGTGATTTAGAGAAGAAAAGGGTATCAGGAACGATAACGTTGATAAGGTAAAATGGCTTAAGCTTTTCCAAAGTTTTGGTCCGCCCCAGGCGGATGGAAAAGTTTCTTCGATGGCAAAATCCATTCACTCTTAAAACCTATAGGCCGTTGGTCAATTGAGCAATAAATAATTCAAATTCATTAAAGTAATTTTGATACAACAAAATCAAATTCTTCAAAAGGAAATTGATATTATTTTTAGAGTCAGTTCAAGGTAATATTCCTGAAATGGAATACAATCTTGCCCTGAAAAAATGTTTCTTTGTTAAGACTAACTGATGAACCTAAAACCAATTCTAAAAATTTCATTTGCAGTATTCATTGCATTTTTATTTCATATAAATGGAATGGCTCAATGCACTATTTCTGCTCCAAAAAATATCTGTCTAGGCAATTTAGGTTATTTTAATATTTCCACACCTTCAGGTTCTAAAGTGGTTTCGGCAGTTTGGGATTTTGGGGATGGATATACTGCCAAGTTTCAAAACACAGGTCATTTATATAAAAAAACAGGGATCTTTAGGGTAAAATGCAAACTATCCTTAAAAGATGGAAACTCTTGTATTGACTCGGTATATGTAACAGTACTTGAACTTCCGAAAGCCGATTTTTTATTTTCTAAATTGAACCCGTGTTTGCCAAAAAATGAAATTTGCCTGGATGATCAAAGTAAAGCTGCAAGTAGTTTTCAATCCATTGCTACAAAATTAGTGATATGGGATGATGGTACTTTTGATAAAATTGGAAGCAGCGGCTGTCATAAATACAAGCAGGAAGGAACCTATAAAATAACCCTCGAAGCCACCGATGCCATGGGATGTAAGAATATCAAAAGTCGGGAAATAACAATTATTCCCGGCCCATTGGCCGATTATTCTTTGAGCACAACAAGCTATTGCGGAGGCAAAAAAGTTTGTATTAAAAATTCATCCAATATTTATTCAAGTTCTGCAAATATTTTTTTCTGGGAGTTTGACAATGCCCCGGCTATCACAGCTCCTTTCGATTCTGTTTTCTGTTTTACTTACCTCCAAAATAAAAATTTAAAAGTCAATCTTAGTGTTAACAGTTCTAATGGGTGTAGGGATTCTCTATCTAAATTACATTCCATCCTGGTAGATAATATTCCTTCTGTTCAAATAGTTTTATCTGATACGTCAGTATGTTATAAAACAAAAGTAAAAGCAAGAATTGAACCGTCAGGCAATTATAAATTTCTTTGGAATTTTGAAAATTCAACAATTCCCCAAATTGAAATAGATACCAGAATAAAAGGAAATATCGGTTCAAATTTATTAAAATGTAAAGTTACAAAAGGCGATTGTTCAGTTGATTTAGAAGCTAACTACACCATTCGCGGACCGGTGGCTAATATCAAAATTTTTAACAAAATACAATGTGGCGTATCCCGCAAAGTTTTTTTTATAGATTCTACCAAAGTTACCGATTATAATAAATCAAGCAGGTTTTGGATTTTGGATGATTTTTACGGGGATAGTTGTATTTCATACAGAGCAAAAAATATAAATAAAAACCAAAATTGTAATTACAGTAAAGATTGGTATCATAAGCATCGCTACACGATTAATAACCCAAATAATGCTGTTGATTTTTATGTTTATGATTCAATAACGCAATGTGGCGATACCCTTAGAGAGGTTGTAATTACAGATGCCTGTGATGGTGACGGTTATTGCGTAGGCAAAGGAACCTTATGTCCCGGAGATTACATTACCGCTAATCCAAACTCCAGCATTAAGCCCATAAAGTTTTCATTAGATTCAGGAAAAACATGGTTTAATTTTCCATGGAAAGTATTGAAAGGGTATAAAGGGTGGTATAGCCTGCTTATTGCATATAATATTGATTCGAGCTATGTTTCTGATTTAGGTGACGATTCCATCAAAATTTACAGCGATACATCCCGAAGTTTTTCGTATCTGTATTTAAAAAATCATATTTTTATAAACGAAGGACCAAATGCTGAATTTACTTACACTATGAGTAAAGATTGTAAAGTGAACGATGTGTTTATTCATTTGGCCGACACCTTGGTTAAGGCCAATGAAAGCATAACAATTGATTGGGGTGATAAAACCAGCACAACATTTAAGCCGACAAAAGATACAATTTATGATACTATAAAACACCGCTATTATACCAAACTGTTTAAAGATACAATTCGTATTTTTAGAATATTACCTAATGGTTGTAAAGACAAATATAAACTGCCCATAAAATTTGGAACAATGGTTTCTTTAGATTCTTTGCCAAATATATGCTTTGGAGAAACCGTTTGTTTTGGTGTTTCAGTTGTTGATTTTGGGGATGATATGCCCTGGAGTTCAACCCATGATTATGGAAAAATAAAATTGCTGACCGGCGATGGAAAAGAATTTACAGATGATTATGCCCCCTGTTATAAATATCCCGATTATGGCAAAAAAAGAATTACCCTTATAGCTACTTCCAAAAACGGATGCTCAGATACGCTTTATCGCGAAATGAATGTAAGCGGTGTATTGGCCAATATTACCAATGCTTCCAGGCTTTTTGGCTGCGGTGAAATAAAACAACTTTTCGATTCATCTACCGTTTTACCCATAAATAACAGCGACCCAATTACAGATTATCTATGGGATTTTGGTAAAAAAAATAATTTATCCATTGAAAAAGACCCCTATCATGCTTTTTCAAAATTTGGAACTTTTACTGTAATTCACAGTGTAAAAACACAAACCGGCTGTACCGATTCGGTAAAATTTACAGTAATGGTAGCCGGCCCTCAGCCATATTTTGACATTGTGGATACCATAGGCTGCGAACCTTTTACGGTTACGCTTAAAAATAGGTCAAAACACAGTTCCCAATATTATTGGAATTTTGGCGATCCTGAACAAAGCACCTATTTGAACAGCGATACCGGCGATGTACTATTTACCTACACGTCAGCCGGAAAATATTATATAAACCTCACAGGCATTGATACATTTTTCAGCAGCACTACCCAAACCTTATATTTTTGTAACGATACATTTCCGAAAATTTCTACTTCGCGGTCGGTTACAGTTTTGCCTTTTCTCAATGCCGGCTTTGACTCTGATGATACGCTGTGTATGAATACAACGTTTAGCATTCAAAATTTAAGTGACTCCAGATATGGCTTTTTAAATTGGGATTTTGGAGATGGTACTAAAAAAATTACCTCTAATATCCCTGAAATTAAATATAAATATACCGCCACAGGATCTTATAAAATTATTTTAATTCCTGACTATATCGTTCAATCCGGAATTCCGAAGTGCTTAGATACCGCCGAAAAAACAATATCCGTAATGGGTACTTTAGCCAATTTTGAATACGAACGTTTGTGTGATAACAGTCCTTTAGTCAATTTTAAAAATACTACGCTTCCGGATGATTCAACGCTTAGATATACCTGGGATTTTGGCCAATCAAACTTGCCCGATAACGAATCAAAAGAAAAAAACCCGCACCACGACTATGGTTTTAATAACGGTGATTTTGAAATTTGTTTAAGTTTGGTGGACCAATATGGTTGCATGGATACCATTTGCCAAATAATCGAGAACGATTTTACGTCGAGATTTAAAATTCCCAATGTATTTACACCCGGCGACATAGATGGCAAAAATGATGAATATGATATTTTAATGGAAGGTGAAGAAATTTACGACCTTTCTATATTCAGCCGTTGGGGATTATTAATGTATCATTCGCAAACCGATGGTGTACGGGGTGATGGCACCAACTGGAACGGACGATTTGATAATACAGGTGTTCCTTGCCCCGAAGGCACTTACTTTTATATTTTTGAATATAAAAATTGTTATGGGGATTTAGAAAAGAAACGAACTTCGGGGACTATAACGCTGATACGGTAGATGAGTTCTAAGTTATAAGTTACAGGGGAAGGATTAAAAAATGGACTTTTTAAAAAACATATTTAACAATAAAACAGAATTAATTAAATCCAATGATCAATTTTGGAATTGGTTTCTAAAAAATGAAAAAAACTTTAATAACGTTGTAAAACAGTCTAAGAATATTGAAAAAGGTTTCTTTGATAAGCTATCACCAAAACTTGAAGAGCTTAAAGATGGTTACTTTTTTTTGGCTGGAATGTATGACGATGATACTGTTGAATTAGTATTGACTGCTGACGGAAATATTAAAAACTTTGTTTTTGTTGAAGAACTCGTAAACTCCGCTCCTGCTATTGATGGTTGGAAATTTACCGCCCTAAAACCAGCTTTAAGTATTGATGACATGAGTATTGAAATGGGAGGTTATGAATTTAACAAGGATACGATAAGTTTTTATTTCACTGAATTTCCAAATTACCCCGACCTTATTGATATTACTATCGTTCACAATGATTGGACGGAAGAAAATAAATCAGAAATTGAAATCGGCACTTATATTTTTATGGATAATTATTTAGGTGAACTTGATTTTGTAACTACCATTGACAGCCATAGAATTGCGGGCAAAAAAGAAGCAAAGAGTGACCTTATCGATATTTCAAAGCTTAAAGACTTTTTGATTTGGAGAGAAAAAGAATTTATTGAGAAGTACGAAGGAATATGGCATATTTCCGAAAATGATATTTATTCAATTCTTGAAGGCGAATTAGAAAATGGAAATAGGCTTATTAGTGTCATAAACTCAGATGTTTTAAATTGGGATAATAAGGCTTCTCACCCTTGGATATTGACAACACTAATCAAATATAATATTGAAATTAATAACTTTGGAATGCCTACCAAGAAAAGCCAGCAATTGCTAGAAGAAATTGAGAATGACATATCTGAAGAATTAAAAGATATCGATGGGTATATAAATATCGGAAGGCAAACGGCAAATGGTGAAAGAACAATTTATTTTGCTTGTAAAGATTTTAGAAAACCATCCAAAGTTTTGTATGCCATCCAAACCAAATATTCTGACCTATTTGAAATCAATTATGATATTTTTAAGGATAAATATTGGCAAACCTTAGAAAGATTTAAGGCCAATTAACAAACCAATCGGTTCTACGTCAAAATAGGTTATTGTTGAGTTAAGTTTAATAGTTAGAATGTCGCTATCATTACAGCATTATGATTAATAGGATTCAGGAACACTAACATAGTCACAATTGATGGTTCAAACTTTTCCATCCGCCTCAGGCGGACTAAAACTTTGGAAAAGTTAGCCTATACATTACATTTGAAAAAAAATCCAATCCATGAAAAATCCAATCCTGTTTCTTTTAGTATTTTATTTTTTTAATTCACACGCTCAACATACCTTTTCTATTGTAGCTATTGATTCTATAACAGGTGAAATAGGGAGTGCCGGAGCTACTTGCGGCGATAGCATTGTGTGGCCGGGTACACCGGGAGCCAAAATAATAAGTGATGTAATTCCCGGAAAAGGTGCTATACATACCCAGTCATATTATTTAGCTGCCAACCAAACTAATGCCCATAATAGAATGATTGCCGGCGATAGTCCGCAGCAAATTATTGGATGGCTGATAGCCAATGACAATGAAGGAGACCCAAGCATTCGCCAATACGGAATTGTGGATTATAACGGAGGACATCCGCGAAGTGCCGCCCATACAGGTGCCGGTTGTTTTGATTATAAAAACCACTTACTTGGAAAAAACTATTCCATACAGGGAAATATATTAATTGGCAGACAGGTTCTTGATTCTATGGAATCGCGGTTTAATAAAACCAAGGGAAGTTTAGCAGATAAATTGATGGCCGCCATGCAAGGTGCTAAAATAATAGGTGCCGACAGTCGCTGCACCGGAAATGGAACAAGTTCGCTTTCAGCTTTTATTCGCGTGGCCAAATTAACCGATAAACCCAATGCACTTTATTTGGATATAAATATTGCCGGAACTTCACCCGGAGCTGAACCCATAGACAAGCTTCAGGCAAAATATACCGTCTGGAAATTGACCACAGGAATTACAGAACCCAATTATACCAAGCCTTTAGATTTTGAAATATTTCCTAATCCTGCTGAGAATAGTTTTACTTTAAAAGTTAATCCTTTGAAAACTGACAGAGTGGAAATCACAGATTTGATGGGTAGGGTGGTGTTTACCCAAACTATTTATTCAGCATTAACAGAAATAAATAGTGAGTCGCTTAACCCCGGAGTTTATTTTATAAATTTATATAAGGACAATTTTAAAACCTCCACCACACGGATTATTAAGAACTAAAATTCTTTTCCTGTTCTTTGGAAGATAAATCGAACTTAGTACTAAGAACTTAGAACGACCTTATTTATAAATCAAATTTATTTCCGATAGTTCCCTGCCTATTTGCTGAATACCCAATAATATTTTTTCGGTTTGGGTTTCAGAAGGTTTTTTATTTCCGGAAACATATTGGGATAATAAGGCTGGATTCATCCCAATTTTATCCGCTAAAAATTTTGAATTAATCACCCTATAATATTGAAAGAATTGCTTAAAATCAATTTCAAATTTTATGCTATTATGGTCTATTGTTATTCCCTCGTCTTCAAAATAAAGGCTTGATGCTTCATGGGCATTATTTAATAACTCGGTTATGGTTTTTCCGGTAGTGAAAATTGCATAATCCATTGAAAAAGCTGAAAATCCGGTATCCGTTTTTTCTACCACCATTTTTATTTTTTTGTTTAACGATTTCATTTTTTCCAATTTTTATTAGCTATCATTTTAATCCTGCATCCTTTTTGATTTTATTTTCTAAACCCTTACCTACTTCCTGACTCCCATGGTTAGCAAATATTATTATTCCATGTTTTGTTTTATGCCTCATTTTTATATGTGATCCAACCTGCGAAACAGGAAACCACCCATCTTTAGTAAGAATGCGGTATAGTTCAGAACATTTCAATTAGTTAAAGGATTAGGGTTCAAAAGTAAATTATTATTTACTTTATTGCAAATATTTTCATTAGAAATTATATTTTCTCAGTCTCTAATTTCTCTAATTTACTATAGGGCTATCTCAATATATAAATTGACAAAACTTCAATAATTTTTTCCGTAAGTTTGCAATCTTATCAAATGAAAAAAATCTTAACCCTGTGCTATCTGATAGTCCCATTTGCTTTATTTGCACAATTGCCCCAAAACCCTACTGATTATTCCTCCCTGATTTTATCCCAAAATACAGGTCTTAAACAAACTGATTTGGCAGAGATGAAAATCTCTACCCAATCTTTGGATAAGCAAAACGGGGTTACCCATATTTATTTTAACCAATATTTTAAAAAAATTCCAATACACAATGCCGTATTGGGTTTGCATCTGGATAATACAGGAAATATTGTGGCAATGAATAATTCGTTTGTAAAAGATTTAGAAGCCACTTCAGCTTCATCAACTCCTGCTATTACTGCCAATGATGCGGCTCTATTTGCTTTAAGTGTAAAAAATAAAGATTTAAAAATAGCACCGTTTAATAATTCCCTGGAAAAAATTTCAAGCAATGAATTTGAATCTATTTTTAAAAATGAAGCTTTGGCTCAAGGTGACATAAAGGTAAAATTAACATGGGTATCAATTAATGGAATTTTAAAACTTTCATGGAATGTAAATTGGCTTACCAAAGATGAACAAAACTGGTGGAACGTTAGAGTGGATGCTATAAGCGGAAAGGTTTTGGATGAAAATAACTGGATTGCACAATGCCACGGATCCAAATCCCAAATTTCAAATTCCATCTCGCCTGAGGCGGACCAAATTCCAAATTCCATCCCACAATGGACAAACCAAATTTACGATTTCCAATTTCAAATTTCTGATATACCAGGCAATGCCGAAGGAATGGGCGAAGGAAAAAATGGTGCGAAATACAACGTATTGGCTCGCCCGGTTGAAAGCCCGAGTCATGGAAATATGACGGTACTTACCGACCCAAGTGATAGTCTTTCTTCCCCTTTCAGTTGGCATGATGATAACGGAGCCACGGGTGCCGAATACACTATTACCAGAGGAAATAACGTGTATGCTACTGAAGATAAAAACAATGACAACCAGCCGGGATACAGCCCTGATGGTGGAAGTAGCTTGAATTTTGATTTTCCGTTTGATAAAACAAAACGCCATTCGGATTATCTGGATGCGGCCATTACCAATTTATTTTACTGGAATAATTTGATGCACGATGTATGGTATCATTATGGGTTTGATGATGCATCCGGAAATTTTCAGGTTAATAATTATGGCCGTGGTGGTGCAGGAAGTGATGAAGTAAATGCCGAAGCACAGGATGGAAGCGGCACTAATAATGCAAATTTTGGAACCCCTCCCGAAGGACAAAATCCGCGAATGCAAATGTATGTGTGGAATGTAAGCAGTGCGGCTTTTTTATTAAGGGTAACGCAGCCATCAAATATTGCAAAGCAATATTCATCTTTTTTGGCCGGCTTTGGCCCAAAACTAACACCAACCCCAATTACCGGAAATTTAATATTAGCTGATGATGGAAGCGGGAATCCCACCTTAGCCTGTCAGGATTTAGTAAACGGAACAAGTATTAACGGTCAAATTGCCTTGATTGACAGAGGAGATTGCCTGTTTTTAGAAAAAGTACAATATGCACAAGATGCCGGAGCCAAAGCCGTAATTGTGATAAACAATTTAAACAGTTCTCCTTTTACAATGGGCGGTACAGGCGGAACAGGAATTACAATCCCTTCCATTATGATTTCGAAAGCTGATGGTGATATTTTAAAAAATGCGTTAAAAACCGCTACCGTAAAAGTGAGTTTATATGATTCGATAGGTGCTGCCGGAAAACAATATGACAGCGATTTTGACAACGGAATTATTTGCCATGAATATGGGCATGGAATTTCAAACCGCCTTACAGGAGGGCCTGCTAATACCGACTGCCTTACAAACGAGGAGCAAATGGGCGAAGGCTGGAGTGATTTTTTCGGATTGGTTATGACCCACAAACCCGGCGATAAAGGGCCGGATAAAAGAGGAATCGGAACCTATGTAATAGATGAATCTAATAATGGAGATGGGATTCGAAATTATCCTTACAGCACTTCTCTTTCCATCAATCCTGTTACATACAATAATATAAAAACATTCTCGGTACCTCACGGCGTAGGCTCGGTTTGGTGCAGTATGATATGGGATATGTATTGGGATTTAATCGCAAAATACGGTTACGATCCTGATATATATTATGGTAAAGGAGGAAATAATATAGCAATGAAACTCGTGATGGACGGAATGAAAATGCAGCCATGCAATCCGGGTTTTGCTAACGGGCGGGATGCAATATTATTAGCCGACCGAATTAATAATAAAGGAGCCAATCAGGATTTGATTTGGAAAGCATTTGCCCGCAGGGGCTTGGGATTTAGCTCCAAACAAGGTTCGAGCAATAGCGTAACTGATGGCACCGAAGGATTTGATATGCCAAAATTTGATTTGCCAACAATTACAAAAACGGCTGTAGCTGAAACCAAAAACAGCGATACCTTAATTTATAAAATTGTATTAAAAAATGTAATCGGAAAAACTGTTAAACAACTCACCTTTAGCGATACCCTCAAAACAGGGTTGCAATTTATTAAAGCAACCGGTTTTTTAAAAGGTTCGTTTAACAATCCTGTATATTCAGCGGTTATTGATTCGATAAAAAACGGCGACTCACTGGTAAGTTATATTTATACCCGAGTCAATACAGCCTCAACTACCAAATTTATTGAAATTTCAGATTTTGAATCAGGTCCGGGTAAGTGGAAAGATTCAACCCTTATGGGCTCGGGAGCCTGGATATCACGAACAAGTCAAAAATATAAAGGGTTAAGAAGTTATTATATAGCCAATGCCTCTACGCAAAGCGATAAAGTATTATCAAAATCATTTAATCTTAATCTAACAAATCCATATCTGATATTCTATCATTTATACAATACCGAAGCCGATTGGGATGGGGCTGTGGTTGAAATTAATAAAACCGGGACTTGGGAAGATTTGGGACCGCAAATGATTGAGAATGGTTATAACAACTTAATTTCGGTAAATGATAAAAGTAATATTAGCGGTCAACCTGCATTTACAGGTAATAGCGGAAAATTTATACGAACCATTATTGATTTAAATTCGTATAAAAATGATTCGGCAAAAATCCGTTTCCGATTTGTAAGTGATGCTGCCCAGGGAGCTGAAGGCTGGTATATTGACGATGTAACTTTGGTTGATAATTTGGTTTTGGTAAATAATTCGGCTACTGTTCTGGCCACTTCATTAAATTCTGCTTCAAGTTCTGTTATTACCATGATTTTAAAAGGGAATAATGTAAGTATCAGTCAGCCAAAATTGACCGGTTTTACCGTTTTACCCAATCCGTTCAATGAACAAATAGAAATTAAATCAACCCTTACCAATTACAAATTGACCTTAACGGATGTGATGGGAAAAGTTATTGTTCAAAATAATGATGCAAAAAATGCGACAACCTTGGAAACTTCTGCTCTTGCCTCAGGAACATACTTTCTGAAAATTGAAACCGGCAAAGGGATTGATGTAATAAAATTGGTGAAGTAATTGGTTAACATTTTAATATTATTTGAGGAATGTCATATATTTTTGAAGTCATATTATTTAAACATTCCTTTTCCATTTAAACCCTAATTTCGCGGCATTAAATCTAAAATCGTAAATCGAATGACTCATAAAGTTGCCATAGTAATGCCGGCCTACAACGAATGGGAAGTAATAGCCGAGGTTGTAGAAAAATGGACAAATTTGCTGAAGCAGGGATTTACTGCAGAAGATAATCCCATTTTAATAGTTGTAAATGATGGCTCCAAAGACAATACCGGCGAAAAATTAGCAGAAATTGCCAAAACAAATCCATACTTAATTGCGGTAAACCAGCCCAATGGTGGCCATGGAAATGCGGTGGTTAACGCCTATAAAAAAGCCTTGGAATTAAATGCTGAATATATTTTTCAAACCGATAGCGATGATCAATTTGAAACCGAAGATTTTTTTAAACTTTGGGAAAAACGTTATGAATCCGATTTTATTTTGGGCTATCGCAAAGTGCGGTTCGATGCACCTATCAGATTAATTATTACCCGAATTTTAAAAATATCAATCTATTTGTTTTTTGGAACTGCCATCGAAGATAGCAATATCCCTTTCAGGCTTATCAAAGGCTCTTTCTTAAAAAAATTAATTGATAATTTACCCGAACCAACACCTTTTGCCCCCAATATTTTTATAGCCGTAATGGCCAAACGGGCCGGGCAAAATTTGTTCAGTATTCCAATTACCCATAAAGACCGTCACACAGGCGAAGTGAGTATTAAAAAAATGAAACTTTTGGAAGTATGCTGGCAAAGTTTTAAGGAATTGATGGCTTTTAGGCGGGCATTGCCGGGGATTGTTGGAAATTTGAAATCATAATATCCCGATTCTTAATGGATAGAAAAAAGGGCGGAGTACTCGATTTATTACTTTAGTTTGATTTTCTCTAATCGTATTTTCTCATGTCTGCTATGTCCCCTAATGGTATAAGTTAATAAAACCAAATTATTATTCAAAAGTTCTATCTCATAATAAGTTAGGTATGGATAACTAGGAACACTATTAGATATTTGTGTTAAATCTTTAACAATTTTTTGCTTTCCTTGAGCATCAATTGTTAATAGGTAAAGATATTCCCTGAACTTTTCCTTAAGGCAGACAAATCCTCCATCGCTTGTTAGCAAAATATTGCGGTATAATGTTACCAAGCCGACCCCTTTTTCAATAATCAATTTGTTTCCAGATTTGTCTATGATTGACAATGTTACAAAATTTGACTGATAGTTTTCTTCGACCATTAAGGTGCAATTCTTGCTGGATTAAAATATTTAATGGTATGATTATTCTGATGTTCTCTTTCTCTATCCTGTTTAGAAAACTTGGGAATTGAATCAGGAGTTTTTTGTTCATAGATAATAACTGATTCCCAAGTACCATATTGTGAATATTTTATTGCCAATGATTTAACCACAGAATCTGAAACTATAAGCTCTTTGAATTCATAATCCCGAAACGATAGAATTTCTTCCTTACCAGAAAGTAAATTATATGTGTATTGTAGGTTTTGCGAGTTCAAGCCACAACATCCCACAAATGGGTCTGTCTGTATCCAAATACGATTATATTTATCTACCTTAAACCGTTTAATACCGTTTTGCACAGCTCGGGTTTTCACAGTTTTTGGGATTCGTAAACTTCGTGTTTCAAGCTTTGTCCAATTCGTATCATAAATTATCAATTTCAACGGGATTGTCTTACGTCTTAACCAATTCAGCTCGGTTTCAACAAGATAGTACTTGTGATTTTGATAGTCTACCAAAAAATCTTTAAAATTTATATCTAATACTTTTGTGAACTTTATAACACCATTACTATCAAAACTTGTCACAATACTGATATACTTTTTCTTATTTTCTTTATTCCAATATTCATCAACATCGTGAATTGTAATTAAACATTTTTGATTATTGGGTTTTTCAATGAAATGTTTCTTAGATTGAAAAAATAAGGTGTCAATCTCAAAAATATTTTCAGAATTAATAAGTCTCCAATTTTGAGCAGTTGAAGAAAATGAGATAACAATGAAAATAAATAAAAAATAATTCTTGGTTTTCATCTTGGCCGAATTGCTGGAATTTTTTATAACAAAGTATACATGTTTTTCATACACACTAAAAAATTAAGTATACTCTAAACTCATCTCACAAATTTAAGCCAATTATCCAAATCCCGCCACATCCATCCCATCAAAATTGCCTGAACTCATTAGTAACAATACACTTTTTCCTTTAAGTTTAGATTGGATGGTTTTTTTTAATTGAACACTATCGTTAATTACCATTACTCCCCCAAATTGTTCACTAACAAAATCAGGGCTCAGCATTTCCATTTTTTTCAATTCAAACACATGGCTGTTGTAATAAACTATGGCTGTATCTAATCCAGCCATGGAATCTTTATATTCTTTTAAAAAATCGGCATTCAGGCTGCTAAAGGTATGGAGTTCAAAAACCCCAATGATATTAAATCCTTCAAATTGTTCAAGGGCAGCTTTTACAGTAGCTTTAAGTTTGGAAGGAGAATGAGCAAAATCCCGAAATATTTTCAGATCTCCGGTATCTTTAATTTTTTCGAGGCGTTTGGCTGCTCCTGTAAAATTGGAAATGGATTCCCAAAAATCATTTTCTTTAATACCAACCGTTTCACATGCCATCATCGCCGCCTGCAGATTTAATAAATTATGTTTACCAAATACCTGAAGAGCATAATCTTTTCCAGCTTTGTGAATGGTGGTAATCCCGTTTTTTATGGAATAATCAGGCACTTCGTAAGGCAAGGTTTTGCATATAGCTTCGTCTGCCAATTTTACCAAATCCTTGTCTTCTTCGCAATAAATAAGAGTACCTCCAGGTTCTATTGAATCAATAAATATTTTGAACTGCTCCACATAAAATTCATAAGTCGGAAATACATTGATATGATCCCAGGCTATACCGGTAAGTATGGCGGTATGGGGCTTGTACCAATGAAACTTGGGTTTTAGATCCAAAGCCGACGTTAAATATTCATCGCCTTCTATTACAATTATAGGGGCATGGCTCAGTTTTACCATACGTTCAAATCCCTCCAATTGGGAGCCGACTAAATAATCAAAATCCATATTCTGACTTTTCAAAACATGCATTATCATAGCCGTTGTGCTTGTCTTTCCGTGGCTTCCACCAACTACGATTCGTTTTTTGTTTTTGCTATGCTCATACACATATTCCGGAAATGAATAAATTTTTAAACCAATAGATTTTGCTTTTATCAACTCCGGATTTTCAGCCCGGGCATGCATTCCTAAAATGATGAAATCAATATTTGATGTTATTCTGCCTTCATCCCATCCATAATTATCGGGCAATAATCCTTCGGCTTTAAGCCGGGAAAGAGCCGGTTCAAATATTTCATC